>NZ_JBSFVZ010000003.1:0-187576 GCF_053592575.1 Streptomyces sp. NPDC002640
GCCTGCAGCGCGCAGATCGGGTCGATCTCCGTGACGATCACCCGCGCGCCCTGGCCGCGCAGCGACTCAGCGCAGCCCTTGCCGACGTCGCCGTAACCGCAGACCACCGCGGTCTTGCCACCGATCAGCGTGTCCGTGGCACGGTTGATGCCGTCGATCAGGGAGTGGCGGCAGCCGTACTTGTTGTCGAACTTCGACTTCGTCACCGCGTCGTTGACGTTGATCGCCGGGAACAGCAGCACACCGTCACGCTGCATCTCGTACAGCCGGTGCACACCCGTGGTGGTCTCCTCGGTGACGCCGCGGATCTCCGACGCCAGCTGCGTCCACTTCTGCGTGCCCTCACCGATCGTGCGGTGCAGCAGACGCAGGATCTCGAGGTGCTCCTCCGACTCCGCGGTCTCCAGCGCGGGAACCTCACCGGCCTTCTCGTACTCCACACCCTTGTGGACCAGGAGGGTGGCGTCACCACCGTCGTCGAGGATCATGTTCGGACCACCGGTCGGGCTGTCCGGCCAGGTCAGCGCCTGCTCCGTGCACCACCAGTACTCCTCCAGCGTCTCCCCCTTCCACGCGAACACCGGGACACCCCGCGGGTCGTCCGGAGTACCGTCCGGACCGACCGCGATCGCGGCCGCGGCATGGTCCTGGGTGGAGAAGATGTTGCACGACGCCCACCGCACCTCCGCACCGAGCGAGACCAACGTCTCGATCAGCACAGCGGTCTGCACCGTCATATGCAGCGAACCCGTAACCCGGGCACCCCGCAACGGCTGCGCCTCGGCGTACTCCTTGCGGATCGCCATCAGACCGGGCATCTCGTGCTCGGCCAGGGTGATCTCCTTGCGGCCGAACTCGGCCAGGGACAGGTCGGCGACCTTGAAGTCCTGTCGGTTGTCGACAGTCATGAAGTGCTGCTCCTCGCGAATAGGGTCGAGGTCGAATACGGCTGGTCTGCGCGACGGCGTTTTCCGGGCACGGGTGTGCCCGCGGGCACGATTGTGCCCCCGCGCGCGCAGCGCAGTCCGTCGGAGGCCCTCTCTCCCTCGGCCGGCACCGTCGCTCACCGCGCGGAGCCGCCCGACCGCCATCAGCAGCGACGTCTGGCTCCGTCCCAAGCTACACCGGTGGGCCGGTCGGGCCCCAGTCCACCGGGAAGAACCGGCCCCGGTCCGACGGCAACGCGGCGGCACGGGCCGTGGGGTGTGACGGAGAGGGGAACGGCAAGGGCCCGCCCCGGCGAGGTGCCGGGGCGGGCCCTTGGAGCAGCGGGGGCGTGTCAGTGGGACGCGCCGCCGGGGCTGGCCGCGGGGTCGGCGCCGGCGGCCGCGGCGGTCTCGCTGTAGATGTCGGGCTCGAGGTAGATGACGCGGGCGATCGGGACCGCCGCGCGGACGCGCTGTTCGGCTGCGTCGATGGCGGAGGCGATCTCGGCCGCGGAGGACTCGGCCTTCACCGCGATCTTGGCGGCGACGAGGAGCTCCTCGGGGCCGAGGTGCAGCGTGCGCATGTGGATGAGGCGGGGCACGGTGTCGCCGTCGACCACGGCTGCCTCGATCTTCTTGACCTCTTCGAGGCCCGCGGCCTCGCCGAGCAGCAGCGACTTGGTCTCCGCGGCGAGCACGACGGCGATCACGATGAGCAGGGCACCGATGCAGAGGGTGCCGACGCCGTCCCAGACTCCGTTGCCGGTCAGGATGGCGAGGCTCACGCCGCCGAGGGCGAGGATCAGACCGACCAGCGCGCCGAGGTCCTCCAGCAGGACGACCGGAAGCTCGGGGGCCTTGGCGCGGCGCACGAACTGCGACCAGGAGAGGCCGCCGCGGACCTCGTTGGACTCCTTGATGGCGGTCCGGAAGGAGAACGTCTCGGCGATGATCGCGAAGACCAGCACGCCGACCGGCCAGTACCAGTGCTCCAGCTCGTGCGGGTGCTTGATCTTCTCGTAGCCCTCGTAGAGGGCGAACATGCCACCGACGGAGAAGAGGACGATGGAGACGAGGAAGGCGTAGATGTAGCGCTCGCGGCCGTAGCCGAAGGGGTGCTGCGGGGTGGCCTCGCGCTTGGCCTTCTTGCCGCCGACGAGCAGCAGTCCCTGGTTGCCGGAGTCGGCCAGCGAGTGGACGCTCTCCGCCAGCATCGAGGACGAGCCGCTGAAGAGGAACGCCACGAACTTAGCTACCGCGATCGCCAGGTTCGCGGCCAGTGCCGCGACGATCGCCTTGGTTCCGCCTGACGCGCTCATGAGTTCGGGTGGTTCCTTCCTGCTCAGCCGTCACATCCGTTGACCGTCGGCATTGTTGCAGGCCGTCGCCCCCCAGGGTCGGCGGCCGTGCGTACGCGCGGTCCTCAGCAGGACACGGTTGCCCGGAAAAGCGTCCCGCTCCCGGACACTTCGGTTCTTTCTCCCGCCGGCACGAACACGGACGCGCCGGGGGTGAGCTTGAGCTCCCCGACGCGGACGGCGCCCTCGGTGCAGAGCAGCACCTGCGGCGCGGGCCGGGTCAGGTCGGCGGCGGGGGCGGCGTCGGAGAGCCGGTGGCGGGAGAGGCGGAACTCGTCCACGGGGGTCTCGTACAGTTCCTCGCCGTCCGGCAGGACCCGCGGGCGGAGCGCCTCGGCGCCGCAGGACTCGAAGCGGACCACCCGCAGCAGTTCGGGGACGTCGACGTGCTTGGGGGTGAGGCCGCAGCGCAGCACGTTGTCGGAGGTGGACATCAGCTCGACGCCCAGGCCGCGGAGGTAGGCGTGCGGGACGCCGGCGGACAGGTAGAGCGCTTCGCCGGGCGCGAGGCGGACGTGGTGCAGCAGCATCGAGGCGAGGACACCGCGGTCGCCGGGGCAGTGTGCCGCTATCCGGGCGTAGACCTCGTACCGGCCGCCGAGCCGTGCGCAGGCGTCCGCGGTGTCGGTGACGGTGCGGGCGGTCTCCTCGCCGTCGCCGGTGAGGATCGCGGTGAACACCTCGCGCAGCGCGTCGGCCTCGGGGAGGGTGCGGAGGGTCTCGACGTACGGGGCGAGGCCGGGGACGCCGAGGCCCTCGAACAGGTCGGCGGTCTCCGTGGCGGGCCGGAACCCGCAGAGCCCTTCGAAGTCGGTGAGCGCGCAGATCAGCTCGGGCTTGTGGTTGGCGTCCTTGTAGTTGCGGTGCGGTGCGTCGACGGGGATGCCGCGGCGCTGTTCGTCCTCGTAGCCCTGCCGGGCCCGGACGAGGTCGGGGTGGACCTGCAGCGACAGCGGCCGGGCGGCGGCGAGCAGCTTGAGCAGGAACGGCAGCCGGGGGCCGAAGCGGGCGACGGTCCCGGCGCCCAGCTCGCGGTCCGGGTCGGCCGCGATCACGTCGGGGAGGCTGCCGCGCGGGGTGCGCGAGGGCGCGCCCGGGTGGGCGCCCATCCACATCTCGGCCTGCGGCTCACCGGTGGGCTGCTCGCCGACGAGATCGGCGATCGCGGTGGTGGAGCCCCAGGCGTAGGGGCGGATGGTGTTGGTGAGGAGGTCCATGCCCTTCGTCTCCGGATGTCTCGGCGTGTCCCCTGCGCCGGGGGTTCCGGGGCGGGTTCGGTGTGTCGGGCTCCAGCTCAGACACCCGAGGCGAGCGCCAGGTAAACGGCGGCGAAATCGGTGATGGCGATCAGTTCCGCCAGGGTCTCCAGTTCCTCGCCGTCCTCCGGTGACAGTTCGCTGACCGGGGTGTCATGGCCTAGGGCCAGGTCCCGGGCGGCGGGGGCGGCGCTGAGGCCGCCGGTGGGGCGGTCGCGCAGGAGGACGACCCGGGCGCGCAGGGCCTGCGGTTCCTCCACGCGGTCGCGGAAGAAGTCGTCCGGGTCGCCGCCGGCGGCGAGGGGGCCGGAGAGCAGGGTGCTGTGCGCGTCCAGCGCCTCGGGCAGCTCGGCGACGACGGCGGGGCGGCCCGCGAGTTCGGCGAGGGCGGCGGCGAACCGGCGTCCGGCCGGGCCGGCGGACTCGCCCTCGGTCCAGACGACGGGCAGGGACTCGGCGAGTTCGGCGGCGAGGGTCTTGGCGGGGTTGCCGTAGGCCGGCACGGCGGGACCGCAGCGCTCGGCGACGGCGTCGAGGCGGTCGGCGACCTTCTGCAGCGTGCCGGGCGGGGCGTGCAGGACGCCGGTGCGGTCCAGGAGGGCGAGCAGCGGCGTGAGCAGGGCCCAGAGGACACCGGGGGCGGACGCGGTGAGGGTCACCGGGGTGTCCTGGTCGCCCACCTGGTGGACGGGCGCCATGGGCAGGAACAGGCCGCGGGAGACGCCGATCGCGTCGGCCAGCGGGCTGCGGCGGGGGGCGACGGCGACGACGGTGCAGCCGCGGCGGTAGGCCTGCTCGGCGAGGAGCGAGAGGCCGGGTTCGGTGCCGGCGGGGGTGGCGATCAGGAGGAGGTCCTGGGAGCCGGCCCAGCCGGGAAGGTCCCAGCGCAGGGCGCCCGGTGCGGGGGCGACTCCGGTGGGGGCCAGGCGGGTCACGGGGCTGCCGGGACCGGCCAGGGTGCCGAGGAGGTCGGCGGTGTGGGTGGCGGCCGCACCGGGGCCGGCGATCAGTACGGCGCGGGGGCGGCCGTCGGGACGCAGGCCGGGGACGCCGGCCTCGTCCGCGTTGCGGAGCGCTATCCGCACGCGCGCGCCCGCCTCGGCGGCGCCGCGGAGCAGCGTGCGCCGGTCCGCCGTGGCGAGGCCGTCGGGGTCGTCGAGCAGCGATTCGTCGAACATGGCGGGGAGCCTCCGGCGCCGGATGGTGTCGTCGGGTCGCGGTGCGGCCGTCTCGCCCGGCCGGGACTAGGCGGGGCGGCGGGCCTCGTCGACGAGCAGCACGGGGATGCCGTCGCGGACGGGGTAGGCCAGGGCGCAGTCCTCGGCGGTGCAGACGAGTTCGGTGTCCCGCTCCTCGAGGGGAGCGTGGCATGCCGGGCAGGCGAGGATCTCGAGGAGGCCGGGTTCGAGCGGCATGGTGTCCTCCGGAGGGTGGGTCTGTAGGGCCACGTCAGCGTACCCGGTCGGTCGCGGGCCGGAGGCGCGGCTGCGGGGGTCCACCGCGGGTGCCGTCGCGGGCGCCGTTGTGGGCGCCGCCGCCGGTCCGGTGCGGGGGTCCCGGCCGGTCCGGTGCGGGGGCCCCGCCGCGGGGGTCCACCGCCGGTAACCACCGCCCGTGCCACCACCGGTGCCGCAACGGGGGCCGCCGCGGGTCCGTCGCCGGGTCCCGCCGCGGGGTTCGGTCCACCGCCGGAGCCGCCGCGGATGCTCCCGCGGCGGTCCGGAGCGGGGTTCGTAGCCGGGCCGGTGGCGGAGGCACGCTGCGTGGATCCGCACCGGTGGCGCGGTGAGGGGCGGTGCCGAGGCGAAAGTCTCCGTCGGCCGTGGCGTGGGTGCCGCCGCGGGGGCCGGTCCTCCGCCTCGACCCCGGCACGGCCGCCGCGCGGCGAGTCGCCGCGCGCCTGCGCGGGGGCCGCGGGCGGCCCGGGGCCGCCCGCGGAGGAAGGCGGTTCAGCCGCGGATGATGGCCAGGACCTCGTCGCGGACACGGTTGACGGTGGCCTCGTCGCGGGCCTCGGCGTTGAGGCGCAGCAGCGGTTCCGTGTTGGAGGGGCGGACGTTGAACCACCAGTCCGCGGCGGTGACGGTGAGGCCGTCGAGCTCGTCGAGGGTGACGCCCTCACGCCCCTGGTAGGTCTCCTTGAGCGCGGCGAGGCGTCCTGCCTGGTCGTCCACCGTGGAGTTGATCTCGCCGGACGCCGCGTACCGGTCGTACTGGGCGACCAGCTCGGACAGCGTGCCGTCCTGCCCGCCGAGCGCGGCGAGGACGTGGAGCGCGGCCAGCATGCCGGTGTCGGCGTTCCAGAAGTCGCGGAAGTAGTAGTGGGCGGAGTGCTCGCCGCCGAAGATCGCGCCGGACTTCGCCATCTCGGCCTTGATGAAGGAGTGGCCGACCCGCGTCCGCACCGGCGTGCCGCCGCACTCCTTGACGACCTCGGGGACGGACCAGGAGGTGATCAGGTTGTGGATGACCACGCCCTCGCCGCCGTGCTTGGCCAGCTCGCGGGAGGCCACCAGCGCGGTGATCGCGGACGGGGAGACCGGCTCGCCGCGCTCGTCGACCACGAAGCAGCGGTCGGCGTCGCCGTCAAAGGCGAGGCCGAGGTCGGCGCCCTCCTCGCGGACCCGCTTCTGCAGGTCGACGATGTTGGCCGGGTCGAGCGGGTTGGCCTCGTGGTTGGGGAAGGTGCCGTCCAGCTCGAAGTACATCGGGACGACGTCGAGCGGCAGGCCGCCGAGGACGGTCGGGACGGTGTGGCCGCCCATGCCGTTGCCGGCGTCGACCACGACCTTGAGCGGGCGGATGCTGGTGAGGTCGACGAGGGACCGCAGGTGGGCGGCGTAGTCGTCGAGGGTCTCCCGCTGGGTGATCCTGCCCGGCCGCTCGGCGACCTCGGGGATGCCGCCGGTCTCGGCCCAGCCCTCGACCAGGGCGCGGATCTCGGCGAGACCGGTGTCCTGGCCGACCGGGGCGGCGCCCGCGCGGCACATCTTGATGCCGTTGTACTGCGCCGGGTTGTGCGAGGCGGTGAACATCGCGCCGGGCAGGTCGAGCGCGCCGGAGGCGTAGTAGAGCTGGTCGGTGGAGCAGAGGCCGATCTCGGTGACGTTCGCGCCGCGCGCGGCGGCGCCCCGCGCGAAGGCGCGGGACAGACCGGGCGACGAGGGGCGCATGTCGTGCCCGGTGACGATCGCACCGGCGCCCACGACGTCGACGAAGGCGGCGCCGAAGAGCTCGGCCATGGGCTCGTCCCACTGGTCCGGCACCACACCGCGCACGTCGTACGCCTTCACGAGCTGCGACAGATCTACGGCCACGGCCTGTCCTCCTGGAAGTCGGCTGATGACCCCAAGTTACCCTCCGCACTTTTCGCCACACCGTGCGACCGGCCCGCCGTCCGGGCGACGGCGGGCCGGGCAGGGGTCCGTGCGGTGCTGGTGGGAGGCCGTGCGGCGTCGGTGGGGGGCGTGGAGGCCGACGCTCCGTCAGGGAAGCATCCAGCCAAGGACCGCCGAGCTCTGTCCGAGAACGATCAGGCACATCACCAGCAGCAGGCCCAGGCTCCAGGGCAGGACCTTGCGCAGCAGGTCGCCCTCCTTGCCGGCCAGGCCGACGGCGGCGCAGGCGATGGTGAGGTTCTGCGGGGAGATCATCTTGCCGAGGACGCCGCCGGAGCTGTTGGCGGCGGCGAGGAGGTCGGGCGAGAGGCCGGCCTGCTGGGCGGCGGTCACCTGGAGCGCGCCGAACAGGGCGTTGGCCGAGGTGTCGGATCCGGAGACGGCCACGCCGAACCAGCCGAGCACCGGGGAGAGGAAGGCGAGTCCGGCGCCGGCCGCGGCGACGAAGTGGCCGATGGTGGCGGCCTGTCCGGACAGGTTCATCACGTAGGCGAGGGCCAGCACGCTGGTCACGGTGAGGATGGCGAACCGCAGTTCGTGGACGGTGGCCGCCCACTCCTTGACCGCGTCGGCCGCCCTGACCCCGATCACGACGGCGGTGACCAGGCCGGCGAGGAGGACCAGGGTGCCGCCGGTGGCGAGGATCGGCCAGCTGAACAGGTTGCCGCCCACCGGCTCGCCGTTCGGGGCGGCGACGTCCAGGAACGGCCAGTCGTAGACCTGGGTGGCCTTGGCCAGGAGTTCCTTGACCGGCGGGATCTGGGCGATCGAGAAGATCAGCACGATCAGCGCGTAGGGGGCGTAGGCGCGGACCACCTCGCGGCGGTCGTCGGTGACGTCGAGGTCGTCGCTGCGGGTGCCGGTGAGCACCTTCTCGCGGACCTCGGGGGCGGCGGCCCTGCGCGCGCCGGGCACGAGGACCAGGGCGCCGGCGCCGGCCAGGGCGGCGGCGATGTCGGCGAGCTGGGCGGAGACGTAGTTGGAGGCGGCGAACTGGGCCACCGCGAAGGCGACTCCGCACACCACGGCGGGCAGCCAGGTCTCCCGCAGTCCGCGCCTCCCGTCGACCAGGCCGACCAGGACCAGCGGCACGATCAGGGCCAGCAGCGGCGTCTGACGGCCCACCACCGAGGCGACGGTGTCCAGGTCGAGGCCGGTGACCTGGGCCAGGGTGACCACCGGGGTGCCCATCGCGCCGAAGGCGACCGGGGCGGTGTTGGCGACCAGGGCGACCACCGCGGCCCGTACCGGGTCGAAGCCGAGGGCGACCAGCATCACGGCGCAGATGGCGACCGGCGCGCCGAAGCCGGCCAGGGCCTCCAGGAGCGCGCCGAAGCAGAAGGCGACGACCAGGGCCTGGATGCGGGGGTCGTCGGAGAGCCGTCCGAAGGAGCGGCGCAGGATGTCGAAGTGCCGGGTGCGTACCGTCATCCGGTACACCCACAGGGCGTTGACGACGATCCACATGATGGGGAAGAGGCCGAAGGCCGCGCCCTGGACCGCGCCGGAGACGGTCTGTCCCAGCGGCATCCCGTAGGCGAACAGCGCGACCAGTACCGCTCCGGCCAGTCCGACGAGACCGGCCAGGTGGGCCTTCATCCTCACCCCGCCGAGCAGCACCAGGACGGTGACCAGCGGGAGGGCGGCCACGAGTGCCGACAGCCCCAGCGATCCGCCGACCGGTTCCAGTTCCTGGACGTACACGAACGCCTCCCGGATTCCGTGATGCGGAAAGTGGTTTCGCACGGGTGGAGGCATCGTGGTGCGGTCGACGCGCGTGCGTCAACGGGCGTGCGCGAGGAGATCGGTGGGGTGTGCACGCACACGGTCACCGCACGGCGGCGGTGTGCCGGAGGGCCGGACGGGCCGTCAGTTCTCGGGCGAGCGGAGCACGCGGAGGTGGCCGCGGCGGGCGCCCTGCACCGGGTCGCCGGGCCGGGCGGCGCCGCCCTCGGCGGCGCGTTCCTGCGGGCGGGCGGCCTCGCGCACGGCGTTGGCGAGGGCCTCGAGGTCGTCCCCGGTGGGACGGGCGGGGGCCGAGCCGTCGAGCAGCCGGACGACCTCCCAGCCGCGCGGGGCGGTGAGGCGCTCGGAGTGCTCGGCGCACAGGTCGTAGCAGTGGGGCTCGGCGTAGGTGGCGAGCGGGCCGAGGACCGCGGTCGAGTCGGCGTAGACGTACGTCAGCGTCGCGACGGCGGGTCGGCCGCAGGCGGTGCGCGAACAGCGACGTACAGGGCTCACGACGATGGACGGTACCGCACTCTTGAGCGGGCCGCGACGACTCTCCCCTAGGTCACCCGCCCGTGTCGCGGCGACACACGCGGCAAATGGGGAGAACCGGGACGCGCCGCGCGGGCGGGCGGGACGGAGCCGGGGCGATTACGCTGCACCGGTGATGGAGAACCCCGTACCGCCCCTCCCGACGGGCCCCGGGCCCCGCCGGCGGGACCGCCACGGCCGCGGCATGCGCGGCCCGATCGCGCCTCCGCAGGTGCCGCTCGCCGCGAGCCGTGCGGATCTCTTCGCCGACCTGGTGCAGGACTCGGTGGAACGGCTGGAGCGGCGCTGGCCGCAGCTCGCCGAGGTCGACTTCCTGGTGCTGGAGGTGCCGCCCGCGCCCGGCCCCGGCGACTCGTGGAACGACGAGGCCGTGCCGCTGGGCGGCACGGTTCCCGGGCGGGACGGACGGCCGGCCCGCGTGGTGGTCTACCGGCGCCCGGTGGAGATCCGCAGCAAGGGCCGCGAGGAACGGGCCGCGCTGGTGCACGAGGTGGTGGTGGAACAGGTCGCCGACCTGCTCGGGCTCACCCCGGAGGCGGTCGACCCCCGGTACGACGACGAGGACTGAGCCGCCGCGGGCGGCCTGCCCGCCGCTCCGGGCTCGATACGTGGGCCCGGCGCGCGGGGCCCTGGCCGGAAACTGCCGCGCCCCGGACCTCTGGGCGAGGTCCGGGGCACGGCGGGGGCGGCTCCCGGCCGGCGCGGTCGGCCGGCGGGGTGTCCGGTTCAGCGTCAGTCCTGCAGCACCGTCAGGTCCTGCTCGGCCGTCGGCACGGCGACCCGGCCGCGGTCGTCCGGGAGGGTCTGCACCGTGAACCCGGCGATGCCGCCCAGGTTCTCGGTGAGCGTGCGCGCGGCGTACACCGGGCCGCCCGAGACCGGCTCGATCACCAGCGCGTAGGTGCCCTCGAGGCCGCTCGGCACGGGGAGTTCGACGGCGGTGGTGGTTCCCCGCTTCAGCTCGTACGTCTTCGAGGCGCCCTTGCCGCCCTCGGTGCCGGCCGAGGAGGTGATCTTCACCTTGGCGTCCGCGGTCGGGGCCACCAGGGAGAGCGTGGTGCCCTTGGCGGTGTTGCCGAGCGCGGTGGCGCGGGTGGTGACGGGGACGGTGGCGGGGATGAACGCGGTCTCCTGCTTGGTGCCCTTGCCGCGGACCACCTGCAGCCCGGCGACCACCGGGATGTCGCGCCCGGTCGGGGTGAGCAGCAGCGAGCCGGGCTCGCCGCGGGTGACGTCCTTGAGGTCCATGGAGGCGGTCATGCCCGCCTTGACGTGCAGGGACTCGTGGCCGGCCGGGGTGATCGCCCCGGAGGGCGAGGCGAGGCGGAGCGCGAGGTCGGCGTCCGAGTCGCCGGGCGCGTAGGCGATCAGGCGGACCGAGGTGGCGTCCTCGGGGATGCCGGGCAGCACCAGCGAGCCGGCGGGCTCGGCGGCGGGGGCGATCCAGTCGCCGCCGCTGCCGGTGTCCAGCGCCTGCACCTGGGCGCCGACCCGGCCGCTGCGGACGCTGACGTGCGCGGTGACGTCCGGCAGCGGCTGGTCGGTGAGCGTGGAGAGCAGGACCCGCTCGGTGCCCAGCGGGGGCACCGTGATGCCGTCGGGGATGGACGTCTCCAGCTGGCCCTCGGGCCCGAAGAGCTCGATGTCGACCACGGCGGCGCTGTCGTCCGGGTTGGTCAGGTGGACGTAGTCGGTGCGGAACTCGGCGGTGCTGGCGCCCGGGAACCAGAAGTCGGTGTCCGGGACGCTGCAGGCGGTGCCGTGCAGGCCGCGGCCCGTGCCGACGGCGACCGAGGTGGTCTGCTGGACCGTCCAGCCGGGGGCGAAGCGGCCGTCGGCGGTGCCGAGCAGCGCGGGCTCCTCGCCGCCCGAGGTCTTCCGGGCCACGGGCGTGCCGGGCTCCTTGAGCTTGAGCACCGGCTTGCCGGAGGGCTTCTGCGCGGCGGCGCCGGACTCCTCGGACTCCCCGGCCTCCCCGGACCCGTCGGGCTGTTCGGTCTCCTCGGCACCGGCGTCGGTGTCGGCGTCGGCGTCGGCGTCGGCGTCCCCCTCGTAGGCGGCGGAGGACGCCGCGGCGGCCAGGAGTTCGGCGGTGCCGCCGTCCGCGGCCCCCTCGGTGACCGGGGTGAAGGCGGTGTGGACGGTGTCGGCGATGTCCGCGCGGCTGGGCGAGGGGCAGAGCAGCTTGGTGCGCTCCACGGGCTGCTCGGCGGCCGTGGCCCCGGCCGTCACCGCGGTCTGCGGCTCCGGGGCGGTCAGCACGGCGACGCCCGTGACGGCGGCCAGGGCGACCGCGCCGGCGATCAGGGACATGGTGCGGTTCACTGCTGGCTCCCGTCGGGACGCTCACTGCCGTAGTCGTGGCCGTACTGCTGCCGGCCGTACTCGCGGCCGTACTCCTCGCCGTACGCGTGGCCGTACCGGCCGTCGTGGCCCTGCCCGTCGTGGCCCTGCCCGTCGCGGCCCTGCCCGTCGCGGCCCTGGCCGTCGTGGCCCTGCCCGTCGGGCTCCTGGGCGGCGTGGTCCTGGCCGCCGGGGTAGCCCTGCGCGCCGGGGCCGGGGGTGTACGCGTCCCCGGCCACGAAGTCGCCGTAGGGGCCGCTGTACGCGCCGCCGCCCGCGCCGGAGGTGTCACCGGTGGCGCCGTACCCGTACGGGTCGTAGGACTCGGCGGGCCAGCCGCCGTTGTCGTACCCGGTGCGGCCCTGGGCGGCGGTGCCCTGCGCGGCGGCCGCGTAGGCCTCCTCGGCCGGCGCGGGCTCGTCCTGGCCCGCGTCGGCGCGGGCGTCGCCGCGGGCGGGCTCGTCCGCCTGCTGGCGCGGGACGGCCGCGCCCTGGGCGGCCGCCTCGGCCTCGGCCTGGGCGCGCAGACGGCGGGCCCGACGGCCGTCGCCCTCGAGGTCCTCCGCGGTGATCGCGGGGGCCTCCTCGGGCAGGTCGTCGTCGATGTCGCGGCGGCGGCCCGGCAGGGCGAGCACGATCAGCGTGAGGCCGAGCAGGGCCTGCGCGCCGAGCCACAGCCCGTGCGTCAGCGAGCTGTCGTGGGTGACCTCCAGCGCGCCGCCGCCGGGCGGGAGCTGGAAGCCCTGTGCCCAGCCGTCGAGCTTCACCGGGGTCAGCTCCACGCCGTCGACGGTGGCCGTCCAGCCGTCGTCGAAGGAGTCGGCGAGGCGCAGGACGCGGCCCTCGGGGCCGGCCGGGACCTTGCCGGTGACCTCGACCGGGCCGGCGGGCACCGGCTGCGCCTTGCCCGCGGGGGCGTCCGCGGAGGGCAGGATCACGGCGCGGGAGACCTCACGGTCCAGGCGCCACAGGCCGCTGCCGTCCTGCTGGCTGAGCCGGCTGAGGCCGGGCGTGGCGTCCAGCACGCGGGTGATCTCGCGGGGGGCGCCGGGGCGGACCAGGACGTAGCGGATGGCGAAGTCGCCGAGCTCGTCGGTCTGGTCGGCGCCGGAACCGGCCACCAGGTGGGCGACCACCTTGTCGAGGAGCGCGTTGTCCCCCATGGCCGCCGCCACGTCGGCGTCGCCGAGGCGGGCGCCGGAGCCGCGGACCAGGGTGTAGCCGACGTGCGCCGGGGAGGTGCTGTCCAGGACCAGCGTGCGGGCCTGGTCGTCGTCGCCGCTCTCCTCGGCGACGAAGGCGGGCACCTGCACCGGGTCGCGGCGCTCCAGCGGGCCCTCGGCGCCGGCGACCATCCAGCCGACCGCGGCGATCAGCGGGCCCACGGCGGCGGCCAGCGCGATCAGCGCGGCCACCGGCTGACGCCAGCCGAAGCTCTGCTCGGCGACCCGGGACCGCGCGCCGTCCGCGCCGACGGCGGCGGCGCACAGCAGCGCCAGGCCGTACACCAGGGTGGCCGGGCCGGCCCAGGCGGAGGCGTTGGACAGGGCGGCGAAGAGCAGGGCCGTCAGGGCGACGACCCAGGCGGCGGCGACCGGGGCGCGGCGCTCGTCGCGCATCAGGGCGGCCAGCGCGGCCAGGACCACGCCGATCAGCAGCAGCCCGCCGACCGTGCCGGGGCCGCCGGGGCTGGCGCCGAGCAGGTCCAGCGGCGAGGCGGCGCCGTCGCCGAAGTCCATGCCGGCCTCGGTGAAGAAGCCGGTGGGCAGCAGCGAGAGCGACCAGGGCGCCAGCACCAGCAGCGGCGTGCCGAGCTGGGCGACCAGGCGCAGCGCGTACGGGACCAGGTCGCGGCGGCGCAGCGCGAGCACCCCGAGGCCGAGGACCAGGGCGATCGGCCACACGATGGGCGTGAACGCCGTGGTGAGGGTGAGCAGCAGGGTGTACGCCCAGGTGGCGCGCCAGGTGCCGCGGGCGTCGCCGCGCGCGGTCAGGCCGCTCGCGGCGACCGCGGCGCGGGCCATCAGGGGCAGCGTCATCGCCAGCACGGCGGTGCCGAGGCGGCCGCCGGCCAGGGCGCCGGTCGCGGCGGGCAGGAACGCGTAGACCACGGAGGCCCAGGCGCGCAGCAGCCGGGAGGGGACCAGGGGGCGGGAGGCGAAGTAGGCGCTCAGGCCGGCCAGCGGCACCGAGCAGACCAGCAGGACCGTCACCGCGAGGCCCGCGGAGCCGCCGAGGAGCGTGCCGAGGGCGGCGATCACCGCGAGGTACGGCGGTGCGGCGCCGGTGCCGCCGGCGCCGACCGCGTGCCAGGCGGAGGTGTAGGAGGCCCAGAGGTCGAAGGCGCTGCCGGGGGCGGGCAGCAGGGCGCCGCCGGCCAGCGCTCCGCCGGAGAACAGCGAGCGGCAGGCGATGAGCGAGACCAGCAGCAGCACGGCGAAGAGCACCGGGGCCGGGTTGCGGGCGATGCGCTTGAGGCGGGCGTGCTGTTCGGGCTGGACGAACCGGTCGTCGTCGCCGGAGTCGCCGCCGCCGCCGTGCCGGCCGGCGCCGGTGGTGGCCTCGGGGTCGGAGCGGCCGGTGAGGCTGCCCGCCGCCTGCTCCAGGGTGGCCCTGAGGGTGGCGCCGCGGGGCGGGAAGAGTTCGCGCAGTTCGGCCTTGCCGACGGCGGGACGGCCCCTGCGGCGGCGGCCGGCGAGGATCCGCTCGGGCCGCAGCAGCACGCCGAGCAGGCCGCGGATCTCGTCGAGCGCCTGTCCGGGCAGCTTGCCGACGAGGTAGCCGAGGGTGCGCAGCACCGTGCCGACGACCAGGCGCAGCAGCACCCAGGGCAGCGCGGAGCCGGGGCTGTTGACGAGCAGGGTGTAGACGGCGCCGGCCTTGTCCACGCGGTGCGGGGAGGCGACGGTGCGGCCCACGCAGTCGACGTCGCGGCGTTCGCGGGAGGCGGCCTCGGCGTGCCGGACGACGGCTTCGGGGGCGACGAGGACGCGGTGTCCCAGGGCCTGGGCGCGCCAGCACAGGTCGATGTCGTCGCGCATCAGGGGCAGCTTGCGGTCGAAGCCGCCGAGCTGCTCGTAGACGTCGCGGCGGACGAGCATGCCGGCCGTGGAGACGGCGAGGGCGGGCTTGACGAAGTCGTGCTGGCCCTGGTCCTGTTCGCGGCGGTCCAGGCCCGTCCAGCGGCGGCCGCTGTTGGCGATGGTGACACCGACCTCGAGGAGCTGGCGGCGGTCGTACCAGCCGCGCAGCTTGGGGCCCACGACGGCGACCTCGTGGCCGAGTTCGGCCTCGCGCTCGACGACGGCCAGCATCTGGGCGAGCGCGTCCGGGGCCGGGGCGCAGTCGTCGTGGAGCAGCCAGAGCCACTGCACGGGCTGTCCGTGGGGCAGGTCGGGGAGGTCGTAGGCCTCGTCCCGCCAGGAGCGGGTGACCGGGTCCCAGCCGCTGGGCCGCTTGAGGTAGGGCAGGTCCTCGGGGGTGAGGACGGGCGCCGTCCGGTGGACCTCGTCGACGGCCTGGCCGAAGCCGGTGCGGCGGGCGAGGTGCAGCACGCGGTCGGGGCCGAGCGCCTCGGTGACCAGGCGCGCGGAGTCGTCGGCGCTGCCGGTGTCGGCGGCGAAGGCGTCCTGGACCGGACGCTCCTGGCCGAGCAGCCCCGCGAGCGCGTCGGGGAGCCAGCGGGCGCCGTCGTGTGCGACGAGCACCGCCGTGACCACGTGGCGCGGGAACTCGGGAGTGGCGCCCGCCTGAGGAACTGCTGTCTGGTGGGCTGCCGTTTGGCTGTGCACGGTCATCGAGGTACAGGCCCCGGTTCGATGGACTGCGGTGGACGCCCGCGTTCCCGGGGGGCTGCTGCCTCGGCTGGGGACCACGTGGCGTCTCGGACGGAGAGCCACACTAACGGCTGAGCGACAAACGGCCCGCCGCCTGTGGAAAACCCACGGGCGACGGGCCGTACGTTGTGGAACGAACTGTGCCGTCTGTCCGGTCGCCCCGCGGGCGATCGGACTCTCAGACGGCGGCCTTCTTCAGCCGACGGCGCTCCCGCTCGGAGAGGCCGCCCCAGATCCCGAAGCGCTCGTCGTTGGCGAGCGCGTACTCGAGGCATTCGGACCGCACCTCGCACGCGAGGCAGACCTTCTTGGCCTCCCGCGTGGACCCGCCCTTCTCCGGGAAGAAGGACTCGGGGTCGGTCTGGGCGCACAGCGCGCGCTCCTGCCAGCCGAGCTCCTCGTTCGCGTCGTCGACCAGCAGTTGCTGCACCAGCTCGGTCATGCTGCGCCCCTCGTCTGTCTTTCCGCGTCCCCGTGATGTCCCCGTGTGATTCGGCCGTTACCGACGGTGGCCGAACGACACGAGTGAAATTACAAGTGTGCCGCTCCGGGCGAGTCAAGCCAGGATCTGCTAATGAGGCCCTTATTCACCCTGCTGAACCAAGGCCCCGTCGAAAGTGTGCAAATCATCCTGAACTTCGACGGACTGACGGCGAGTCGGTGGTCACCCCGCAGCGGGCTCGATCACAGTTGGATCACGGCCGCGGAGGGGCGCTCGGTTCCGGCAGGTTTGACGCGTCCGGTTGTGCGCCATGTGTCCCGGTCACCGCAGGCACAAACCTTCCTCCTTCCAAGACACCCCCAGAAGGTGAAATCCGTCCCATTCGCGAGGGGTCGAGTTGACACCCGAGGTGTGACCCGGTCTGCTGAGGGGCATGTTCGCGAACTCGGCATCCGCCCCGACCCGCATCGCCGGGTCTCTCGGTGCTGCCCTCGTTCGCGTCGGCTGTCGGCCCTGCCGCCGGTCCTGTTGTCGCACCGGCTGTTGAGCCTCTGACGCTCCGGCCGTAGCCCGCCCGGCGATCTCCGGGCAGGCCGCGCACCCCTCGGGACCATGTCGTCCCACCCGCCTCTCCAGGCCCCCACCCGGGCCCAGCCGTGACGGTCCGTGACCCGGACCCCGGCGGAAGCGGTGCCGTACCCCCTCCCCCACTCCTCAGTTCCTCTTCCGCCCCTCCCGCCACAGGAACCACGCGCACCCATGAACAGCGACAGCGACCTGCAGATCGCCGGCGACATCCTCGAGGTCCCCCACCTGCTCCAGCCGGAGCCCGAACACCCGTCCACGGTGGCCGACTTCGCCGGCCTCGCGCGGAAGATCGCCGCCGACCGCGCCCGGTGGGAGCACCTGGTCCGGTACGACGCCACCACCCGCTGGTACCACCGGCTGCTCACCGGGCCCGGCTACGAGGTGTGGCTCCTGTCCTGGCTGCCCGGCCAGGGAACCGGCCTGCACGACCACGGCCCGTCCTCCGGCGTGCTGGCCGTCCTGGACGGCGCCCTGACCGAGCGCGGCGCCGCCTCCGGCCCCGCCGGCGCGGCCCGGCGGACCCTGGCACCGGGCGCGCAGCGCGTATTCGCGCCGGGGCACGTCCACGAGATCGTCAACGACTCCCTGGAACCGGCGGTCAGTCTGCACGTCTACTTCCCGGGCCTGACCGAGATGCCGATGCACGCCTCCGCGCCCGCCGCGGCGCGCGCCGCGGTCTGACGCGCCGCCACGCCCCGTCGGCCGCCTGCCGGTCGCCGGGGCGGGCCTGCGAGACTGATGCCCATGCGCATTGTGGTTCTGGCAGGCGGCATCGGCGGTGCCCGGTTCCTGCGCGGTCTCAAGGCGGCCGCGCCGGACGCGACCGTCACCGTGATCGGCAACACCGGGGACGACATCCACCTCTTCGGGCTGAAGGTCTGCCCGGACCTCGACACGGTGATGTACACCCTGGGCGGCGGCATCAACGAGGAGCAGGGCTGGGGAAGGGCCGACGAGACCTTCCACGTCAAGGAGGAGCTCAAGGCCTACGGGGTGGGACCCGAGTGGTTCGGGCTCGGCGACCGCGACTTCGCCACGCACATCGTCCGCACGCAGATGCTGGGCGCCGGCTACCCGCTGAGCGCCGTCACCGAGGCGCTCTGCGACCGGTGGAAGCCGGGCGTGCGGCTGATCCCGATGTCCGACGACCGGGTGGAGACCCATGTCGCGGTGACGCTGGACGGTGAGCGGCGGGCGGTCCATTTCCAGGAGTACTGGGTGCGGCTGCGGGCCTCCGTACCGGCCGAGGCGATCGTGCCGGTCGGCGCCGAGCAGGCCAAGCCCGCGCCCGGCGTGCTGGAGGCCCTCGCCGAGGCGGACGTGATCCTCTTCCCGCCGTCCAACCCGGTGGTCTCGGTCGGCACCATCCTGGCCGTGCCCGGCATCCGGGAGGCGATCGCCGAGGCCGGGGTGCCGGTGGTGGGGCTCTCCCCCATCGTCGGGGACGCGCCGGTGCGCGGGATGGCGGACAAGGTGCTGGCCGCGGTCGGCGTCGAGAGCACCGCCGCCGCGGTCGCCGAGCACTACGGCTCGGGGCTGCTCGACGGCTGGCTGGTCGACACGGTCGACGCCGGGGTGGTGGGGCGGGTCGAGGCGGCGGGCATCCGCTGCCGGGCCGTTCCCCTGATGATGACCGACCTGGACGCCACCGCGGCCATGGCCCGTGAGGCGCTGGCCCTCGCGGAGGAGGTGCGGGAGGCGTGAGCCCCGAACGGGAGGCGCGGCCGGAGTTCCGGGTCCGGGCGGTCGACGGACTGCCCGAGGTCCGCGAAGGCGACGACCTCGCCCGGCTGATCGCCGCCGCCGAGCCGGACCTGGCCGACGGGGACGTGGTGCTGGTCACCTCCAAGATCGTCTCCAAGGCGGAGGGCCGGATCATGGCGGCCGCCGACCGGGAGGCCGCGATCGACGCCGAGACGGTCCGGGTGGTCGCCCGGCGCGGCACGCTGCGGATCGTGGAGAACCGGCAGGGCCTGGTCATGGCGGCGGCCGGCGTGGACGCCTCCAACACCCCCGCCGGCACCGTCCTGCTGCTGCCGGAGGACCCCGACGCCTCCGCCCGGGCGATCCGGGAGGGGCTGCGGGACGCGCTGGGCGTGGACGTCGGCGTGATCGTGACCGACACCTTCGGGCGGCCCTGGCGCAACGGGCTCACCGACGTCGGCATCGGCGCGGCCGGGGTCCGGGTCCTCGACGACCTGCGCGGCGGCACGGACGCCCACGGCAACCCGCTGTCGGCCACCGTCGTCGCCCTCGTGGACGAACTCGCGGCCGCCGGCGACCTGGTCAAGGGCAAGGCCGAGGGGCGGCCGGTGGCCGTCGTGCGGGGGCTCTCCCACCTGGTGGGCGGCCCGGACGATCTCCTGGGGGCGCGGGCGCTGGTCCGGTCCGCCCGGGACGACATGTTCCGGCTGGGGACCTCCGAGGCCGTGCGGGAGGCGGTCGCGCAGCGGCGCACCGTGCGGTCCTTCACCGACGAGCCGGTCGACCCGGGCGCGGTCCGCAGGGCCGTCGCCGCCGCGGTGACCGCGCCCGCGCCGCACCACACCACCCCGTGGCGGTTCGTGCTGCTGGAGAGCGAGGAGTCGCGGCTCCGGCTGCTGGACGCCATGCGGGACGCCTGGATCGCCGACCTGCGGCGCGACGGCAAGACGGAGGAGTCCATCGCCAAGCGGGTGCGGCGCGGTGACGTGCTGCGCAACGCGCCGTACCTGGTGGTGCCCTGCCTGATCATGGACGGCTCGCACACCTACGGCGACGCCCGGCGGGACGGCGCGGAGCGGGAGATGTTCGTCGTCGCCATGGGCGCGGGCGTGCAGAACTTCCTGGTCGCGCTGGCCGGGGAGCGGCTGGGGTCGGCGTGGGTGTCGTCCACGATGTTCTGCCGGGACGTGGTGCGCGAGGTGCTGGAGCTGCCGGACGGCTGGGACCCGATGGGGGCCGTCGCGGTGGGGCATCCGGCCGAGGAGCCGCGGCCCCGCGCGGAGCGCACGGCGGAGGCGTTCGTCACGGTCCGGTAGTCCGCCGCCGCCGTGACCCGCGGGGCGTCCGGGGCGGACCGTACCCTCGGGGGCATGGCAGGACGTTTCGCGCCGAGGGCGCCCCGCGGCGGTGCCGCGGGCGTGCCCCGGCAGGGTGGAGGACCCGGGCTGGTCCGGGAGCTGGTTCCCGGCGGCCCGGTCGACCTCGCCCTGGTGCTGGGCGTGCTGCGGCGCGGTCCCGGCGACCCGTCGTTCCGGTTCACGCCGGACGGCGCGGTGTGGCGGGCCGCCCGGACGCCCCTGGGCCCCGGGACGCTGCGCGTCACCGCGCGGGCCACGCTCGGCACGGTGCGCGGGGAGGCCTGGGGGCCGGGTGCCTCCTGGCTGCTGGAGCGGCTGCCGGGGCTGGTGGGGCTGGAGGACGACCCCTCCGTCTTCGTCGCCCGTCACGAACTGCTGCGGGCGACCGCGCGCCGGGTCCCGGGGCTGCGGCTGACGCGGACCGGGCTGGTGCTGGAGTCGCTGATCCCCTCCGTGCTGGAGCAGAAGGTCACCGCGGACGAGGCGTACCGGGGGTGGCGGCGGCTGCTGCGGGCGTTCGGCGAGCCCGCGCCGGGGCCGGCGCCGGAGGGGATGCGGGTGATGCCGCACCCGCGGGCCTGGGCGCTGATCCCCTCCTGGGAATGGCACCGGGCCGGGGTCGACGACAAGCGGGCGGCGACGATCCTGCGGGCCGTGCGGGTCTTCGAGCGGATGGAGGAGGCCGCGGGGATGGCGCCGGAGGCGGCGCGGGCGCGGCTGGAGGTGCTGCCCGGGATCGGGCCGTGGACCTCGGCCGAGGTGGTCCAGCGGTCGCACGGGGCGGCGGACGCGGTGACCACCGGCGACCTGCACCTGCCGGGGATCGTGGGCCACGCGCTGGCCGACGACCGGGACGCGGACGACGCGGAGATGCTGCGGCTGCTGGAGCCGTACGCGGAGTCGGGGCAGCGGCACCGGGCGGCGCGGCTGGTGCTGCTCAGCGGGCGGTTCCCCGCGCGGCGGGCGCCGAAGATGCGCAAGGGCGACATCAGCGTGTGGTGACGCCCCCGGTGCTGAGGCGTGCCTGTGGGGGCGTCACGTCCGCACGGTGGGCCTGATCCGCCGCGGTGCGAACGCGACGTGCGTACGGCCCCGGCCCGCGCCGCAGGGGGGTCAGGCCACGTCGGAGGAGAAGCGGACGGCGCCGGCGGGGATGCGGGCGTCGCACCAGATCCTCGCGCCGGCCCGGAGTTCGTTGTCGGGGCCCACGAACGCTCCGTCGCCGACGACCGCCCCGGTCAGGACCGTCCGCTCGCCGATGTGGGCGCGCGCGCCGACCAGGGAGTCGGTGATGACGGCGCCGGGCTGGACGATCGCCCCGGGCAGGATGGTCGAGCCGCTGATCCGGGCTCCCTCGGCGACCAGCGCGCCCTCCCCCACCACCGTGCCGCCGGTGAGCTTGGCGTCGGCCGCCACCATCGCCGAGGGCAGGACCAGCCGGTCCCCGCAGCGGCCGGGGACGGCCGGGGACGGGGCGCGGCCGAGGACCAGGTCGGCGGAGCCGCGGACGAAGGCCTCGGGGGTGCCGAGGTCGAGCCAGTAGGTGGAGTCGACCATGCCCTGCAGGTGCGCGCCGGCCGCCAGCAGGTCGGGGAACGTCTCGCGTTCGACGGAGACGGGCCGCCCGGCGGGGATGGTGTCGACGACCGACCGGCGGAAGACGTAGCAGCCGGCGTTGATCTGGTCGGTGACGATCTCCTCGGGCGTCTGGGGCTTCTCCAGGAACGCCGTCACCCGGCCCGTCGGGTCGGTGGGGACCAGTCCGTAGGCGCGCGGGTCGGTGACCCGGGTGAGGTGGAGGGAGACGTCGGCGCCGCTGGTGGCGTGGGTGCGGACCAGGGCCCGGATGTCGAGGCCGGTGAGGATGTCGCCGTTGAAGACGAGGACGGGCTCCTCCGGGCCGGATCTCAGCCGGCTCGCCGCGTTGCGGATGGCGCCGCCGGTGCCCAGCGGCTCCTGCTCGGTGACGTACTCGAGGTGGAGCCCCAGGGAGGAGCCGTCGCCGAAGTACGGCTCGAACACCTCGGCCAGGTAGGACGTGGCGAGCACCACGTGGTCCACGCCCGCGGCGGCGGCCCGGGCCAGCTGGTGCTGGAGGAACGGAACCCCGGCCGCGCGGACCATGGGTTTCGGGGTGTTCACCGTCACCGGACGGAGCCGGGTGCCCTTGCCGCCGACCAGGAGGA
This sequence comes from Streptomyces sp. NPDC002640, assembly GCF_053592575.1. Lineage (NCBI taxonomy): Bacteria > Bacillati > Actinomycetota > Actinomycetes > Kitasatosporales > Streptomycetaceae > Streptomyces > Streptomyces sp. NPDC002640. The sequence continues at coordinate 21,676 of NZ_JBSFVZ010000003.1, forward strand.
TCGCTTCTGTCACCTGTCGTCTCTGCTTCCTGCCGGGACCGGCCGATCGTGATGTCGGCCGGCCAGTGTACGCAGACCGTTCGATGGCTGTGCGAGCGTCAGGGGCCGGCCGGCCCCCTCCGCCCCGGCGTCATCGTCCCTGGTAGCGGGCCGATGTCGACCGGGCCGTGCCGAGCTTGCTGTAGAGGCGCCCACCCGGACAGCTCGTGGCGAATCCGTCCCGGTGCCCGGAGATGGTGTTCAGTCGTACATTCTTGCCTTTTCGGTAGCGATTGCCACCGCCCGACGTCAGGTAAGTCTTGCCGCGCGGGTTCATGCCGTGCAGACCGAGCTTCCACGCGGTGAGGCGGGCGATGCCGCGGACGGCCTTCGCGGAGGGCTTGGTCGAGCCAAAGCTGCCGATCACGGCAATGCCCATGCTGTTGCTGTTGAAGCCCAGGGTGTGGGCGCCCATCACGGGCCGGGCGACGCCGCCCGCGCGGCCCTCGTAGACCTTGCCGCACTTGTCGACGAGGAAGTTGTAGCCGATGTCCCGCCAGCCCATGCTGCCCACGTGGTAGCGGTAGATACTGCGGATGACCGAGGGGGCCTGCTTGCAGGTGTACCCGTTGCCGGTGGCGGTGTGGTGGACGAACGCCACCTTGACCTTCTTCGTGTAGGCGAACCCCCCTTCGCGCAGGCTCTCGTTCGCCTTCCAGCCCCGGCGGGTGACGATCGCCGGGCGCGGGCCGATGTACGGCGCGGCCCGGGGGGCGTCCGGCTCGGCGGCGGGGGCGGCCGGGGCGGCGGGGGCCTGGGCCCACTCCGGCTCGGGGGTGTCGGGGGTGCCCGGGGCGGCGGCGCGCGGGAGGGCCGCCTGCCGCGCGGTCTCCTCACGGCTCAGCGCGGGCAGGACCTCCGGCCCGGCGCCGGCCCGCCCGGCGGGGGCTCCCGCGGCGGGGCCCGTGCCGGGGTCGACGAGTTCGGCCCGCAGCCCGGACGGGAGCACGGGGACCGCCCCGGCGTGGTCGTGTCCGTCGGCCCCCGGCCGGACTCTGACCTCGACGCCGTCGGAGGCGCCGACCCAGAGCGGGGCGGTGCCGCCGCGGGCGGCGTCCTCGTCGGTGCCGGGGTCGGCGCCGTGCTCGGAGGTGTGGGTCTCCAGCTCCGCCCACGGACTCCACTTCCCGGTCGCGGTGGCGCGCGTGCGGACCTGGACCCGGCCGTGGAGCTCGGCGTCGGGGTCGTCCCAGACCACGCCGACCAGCGAGAACGGCCGGACGTCCCGGCGGGCGAGGCCCCGCTCGACCTGGCCGGGGACGGCGGTGGCGGCCCGGCGGCCGCCGAGGGGGGCCAGGGGCAGCGACTGGGTGGATCCGGCGTCCCCGGCCGCGGCCTCGGCGTACGCCCGGGCGGGGGGTCCGACCGCCGCGGCCACGGGGGCCGCCGTCACCACGGCGAGGGGCACCACCAGCGACGTGGCACAGGTGATGCCCAGTGAGGAGGCGAGGGAGGATGCGACTGTCGAAGAGAGGAATCCGCGCATACCCCGAATCCTTGACATATTCAGACATAACTGTCCATAGCACTCTTGACGGCCTGTCGGGCGTCGTTCGTCCGAACCGGTGGCGCCACCCGCCTCGGGCCCCGGCCGCGCCGCGTACGCTTGCGCGCGTGAACGCCACCGACCGCACCCCCGCCGACCTGCTGCGTTCCGCGCTCGCCGCGGACCCCGCGCGCCCGCTGGTGACCTTCTACGACGACGCCACGGGCGAGCGCGTCGAACTCTCCGTCGCCACCTTCGCCAATTGGGTGGCGAAGACGGCGAACTACCTCCAGGACGAACTGTCCGCCGAGCCGGGCGACCGTCTGGCGCTGCTGCTGCCGGGGCACTGGCAGGCCGCGGTGTGGCTGATGGCCTGTCACTCCACGGGCGTCGTCGCGGCCCCGGGCGGTGACGCCGCCTCGGCGGACCTGGTGGTCACCGGACCGGACACCCTCGAGGAAGCGTCCGCCTGCTCCGGGGAGCGCGTCGCGCTCGCGCTGCGGCCGCTCGGCGGCCGCTTCCCGCAGGCACCGGCCGGCTTCCGCGACTACGCGCTCGAAGTGCCGGGCATGGGCGACCGGTTCGCCCCCTACGCTCCGGTCGACCCGGAGGAGCCCGCGCTGGTCGTCGCCGGCCGGGAGTTCACCGGCGCGGAGGTGGTGGAGCGGGCACGCGCCGAGGCGCCCGGCCTCGGCCTGACCGGGTCGGCCTCACGGATCCTCAGCGGGCTGTCGTACGACACCTGGGAGGGCGTGGCGGCCGGCCTGTACGCCCCGCTGTCCATCGGCGGCTCGGTCGTGCTCTGCCGCCACCTCGACCGGCTCGCCGAGGACGCCCTCGCCCGACGCGTGGACGCGGAGCGGGTCACCGCGACCACCCGCTGAACCCGGAGCGCCTCTGCCGGTCCGCCCGGGCGCGGGCGCGCCTGCGACCGGCGCGGTGCGACCGGCGTGGGTGCGGCCGTGGGGGCGAAGTTGTCACCCGGACGGCGGCAGCGGCGGGAAGGCGGGGCGCGGGACGGGCATGGCACCGAGATGCCGCCCGTGTCGTCGCCACCCCCCCGCCCCCGCCGTCGCGCGCTCCGGATCGCCGTCGTCAGCCTCGCCACGCTCGTCGTGGTGCTGCTGGTGGCGGGCGTGCTGACCGGCTGGGCCCTCTACGGCAGGCTCAGCGAGAACGTCACCTCCGACGAGGCGACGGCCGCCGAGCTGGCCCGACACGCGGCGGAGCGGCCGAAGCGGCTGGTCCCCGACGCGCGGAACGTCCTGCTGATCGGCTCCGACACCCGCGCCGGCAAGGGCAACGCCCGCTACGGCAGGGACCTGGGCGGGGAGCGCTCCGACACCACGATCCTGCTGCACCTGGCGGCCGACCGCGGCAGCGCCGTGGCGGTCTCCCTGCCGCGCGACCTGATGGTCCGCGTCCCCGCCTGCCGCGAACGGGACGGGCGCGGCACCGCGTCCGCCCGGTTCGCGCAGTTCAACAGCGCCTTCACCACCGGCGGGCCGGCCTGCACCATCCGCACCGTGGAGCGGATGACCGGGGTGCGGATCGACCACCACATGGTGGTGGACTTCCACGGCTTCAAGGAGATGGTGGACGCCGTCGACGGCGTCGACATGTGCCTGCGGGAGCCGGTCCGCGACAAGGCCGCCGAGCTGGACCTCCCGGCCGGGCGGGTCACCCTCGACGGCGAGCAGGCCCTCGGCTGGGTGCGGGCCCGCAAGTCGGTCGGGGACGGCAGCGACACCGCGCGGATGGAGCGGCAGCAGCAGTTCCTGGGCGCCCTGGTGCAGAAGGTCCGCAGCGACCACGTCCTCCACAACCCGCTGCGGCTCTACCCGGTGCTGCACGCGGCGACCTCCTCGCTCACCACCGACCCGGGCCTGGCGGGACTGCGGGACCTGTACGGGTTCGTGCGCGAGGTGCGGGGGATCCCGTCCGAGCGGATCCTCTTCACCACCGTCCCCCGCGAGCCGTACCCGGCCGACCCCGACCGGGACCGGCTCGTGGAACCGGCCGCGGACCGCCTCTTCGGCCTGCTGCGCCACGACCGCCCGGTCCCGGTCACGGAGCGCAGCGCCACCGGCCGCACGGGCGCGCACGGCACGCGCGCGGAGCCGGCCCCCTCGCCCTCGTTCAGCGGCACCACCGCCGCCGAGGACCCCTGCGCGTAACGGAGCCGATCCCTCCGGTGACCTGCGTCGAACCCCCGTGCTACCGACAGGTAAAACCATGGCCAAGGGGTGGCGGAGAGACAGAAGTATGCGGCGGATTGCCCGGTTGTAGGGAAGTGGAATGTGTCACCGTCGTCGCTACGCGCCGTTGCGGGCGGATAGTGTGAGCGATCCGGTGCCCCGGCCAGGGTCCGTCCTGCGGTCGGCACCATGACGTGACCCCGCGCCTGGGGGAAGGCGCCGTGGCCCCGACGGAGGACTCGACAACCGTGGACGCGCATGGCCGTGGACGGGCGGACAACATCGATCCCGCCGACCAGTGGGTGCTCAACCCGCAGACCGGCGAGTACGAACTGCGACTGGGCAGTGCCGGTCCGCAGTCGGCACCCCCTCCGGTACCCGGTCCGCGCCGCCCTACTCCTCGTGAGTCGGGCGTGCCGCGGGACCGCACCTCGCACGGCGACGGCTACAGCCGTGAGGCACCCGCCCGGTCGCGTCCCGGTCGCGACGTCCCCCCGCCGCGCAGGCGGCGCGGTCAGCCCGAGGACCTGGAGCCCGGTCGCCGCCGGGGACGCCCGAAGAAGAAGAGCAAGGGCAAGAAGGTCCTCACCTGGACCGGCGGCACGCTGGCCTTCGTGATCGTCGCGACGGCGGGGTTCGGCTACTGGTACATCAAGGACCTCGAGGGCAACATCCAGAAGACCGCGTGCGGCAACGACGCGTGCTCGGACGGCTTCGCCTCGGACGAGGCGTTCAACCTCCTGGTCATCGGCACCGACAAGCGCACCGGCTCCGGCAACGAGGGCTACGGCGACAGGAACAGCGCCGGCCACGCCGACACCACGCTGCTGCTGCACGTGGCCGAGGACCGCAGCAACGCCACGGTGATGAGCATCCCCCGGGACATGGTCATCGACATCCCGGACTGCGAGACCACCGCGGAGGACGGCTCCACCAAGGTCGTGCCGGGCACCCCGAACACCCGCTTCAACGAGAGCCTGGGCCAGGGCGGCCGTGACGCGAGCTGCACGGCGCTCACCGTCAAGGAGGTCACCGGCATCCAGGTCGACCACTTCATGGTGGCCGACTTCAACGCCGTGAAGACCCTGACCACCGCGATCGGCGGCGTCGAGGTCTGCGTCGAGAAGCCGATCGACGACCCCAAGTCGCACCTGAAGCTGCCGGCCGGCGAGTCGGTCGTCGAGGGCGAGCAGGCCCTCGGCTTCCTGCGCACCCGCTACAGCTTCGGCAACTCCGGCGACCTGGACCGCATCAAGGCCCAACAGGCCTTCCTGGGCTCGATGATGCGGAAGATGTCGTCCGGCGACACCCTGACGAGCCCGACCAAGCTCAACAACCTCGCGCAGGCCGCCACCAAGGCCCTCGAGGTCGACGCGGCCATCGGCAAGGTCTCCGTGCTGAAGGACATAGCGCTGGAGATCAACGAGGTCGACCCGAAGAACATGACCTTCCTGACCGTCCCGGTCGTCGACAACCCGGCCGAGCCGACGCCGGTCACCGTGGTGCCGAACCCGGAGAAGGCGCCGCAGGTCTTCCGGATGATCCAGGAGGACGTCTCCTTCACCGAGGCGAAGCGGCAGAAGAAGAAGCAGAAGGACGCCGAGGCCGCCCGGCTCAAGGGCTCCAAGGCGGACCCCTCCGAGGTGCGGGTGCAGGTCTTCAACGGCGGCGCCCAGTCCGGCGCCGCGTCGGCGACCCTGAGGTGGCTGCAGAACGATCAGGGCGTCCTCAAGTCGGAGAACGGCGGCAACGCCGACGGCACGCAGAAGAAGACGACCCTCGAGTACGCCCCCGACCAGGCCGACCAGGCCCGGGCGCTGGCCGCCATGATGGGGATGCCGGGCTCCGCGCTGAAGGAGGGCGAGAGCGCGACCAACGCGCAGGGGCTGCCGACGATGACGTTGACCCTGGGGGAGGACTTCGAGGGGGCGGGCATCCCGCTCACCGCGCCGACCGAGGCGCCGGACGTCGAGAAGTCCACGGCCGACAAGGCGCAGTGCGCCAAGTAGGCGCGTAGGCACAGCAGAAGTACAGGAAGTAACGGCTCGTTCCGCGCAACGAATCGACCGCCTCGCGCATCTCACAGATGAGATGCGCGAGGCGGTCTCCGTAGGCGGGCGGAAGCAGGGTGGGAGGGGCACGAATGGCAGGGACGCGCGTGCGCGGTGAGGGCGGGCGCCGCGGCTCGACGGGGGGCGCGGCCGACCTCGGCTGGGACGACAGCCTGTACGAGGCCGACGGCTCCGGCGACGAGCCGTCGGGCGGGAACGGGGACGGCAACGGGGGCGGGGACTCGGGCGCCTCGGGCACCGAGCCCCGCGACGGCGGACGGCACGGCGGCGGGCGCCGCCGCGTCAAGGGCGCCGGACGGGGCCGCGGGGGCCGAAGACGGCGCGTGCTGCGCTGGACGGCCCTGGTGCTGGCGTTCCTGATACTCGGGGCCGCCGGGGCCGGTTACCTCTACTACCGGCACCTGAACGGCAACCTGCGCACCGACGCCCGCGCCGGCGGTGAGTCCGACGCGAAGAAGACCAAGCCGAACGCCGCCGGCCAGACCCCGCTGAACATCCTCGTCCTCGGGTCCGACGACCGGAACGACCCCAGGAACCTGAAGCTGGGCGGCAGCAAGGAGAACGTGGGGCAGAAGCCCCGCGCCGACGTGCAGATGCTGCTCCACATCTCCGCGGACCGGAAGAGCGCCTCGCTGGTGAGCATCCCGCGCGACACCATGGTGCAGATCCCCGAGTGCCGCGACGCCAAGGAGGACGAGACCTACCCGGCCACCTTCGGCATGATCAACTCCACCCTGCAGCGCGGCGGTCCCGGCTGCACCCTGTCGACCTGGGAGAACCTCACCGGGGTCTACATCGACCACTGGATCGTCGTCGACTTCATCGGCGTGGTCGACATGACCAACGCGATCGGCGGCGTCGACGTCTGCGTCAACCAGAACGTCTGGGACCGGCCCACCGCGGCGCAGCGGGGCGGCTCCGGGCTGAAACTGGAGAAGGGCACCCGCTCCATCAAGGGCGAGCAGGCCCTCCAGTGGCTGCGCACCCGGCACGCCTGGGGCAGCGACCAGAACCGGGCCAAGGCGCAGCAGATGTACCTCAACTCGATGATGCGCGAGATGAAGGAGACCAACGTCTTCACCGACGCCGGGGAGCTGACCAGGCTGGCGGAGGCGGCCACCAAGGCGCTGGAGGTGTCCGAGGAGATCGGCAGCGTGGCGAAGCTCGCGAACCTGGCGATGGAGCTCAAGGAGGTCCCGGTCAACCGCATCACCACGACCACCATGCCGAACGTCCCGTATCCGCAGGACCCGAACCGCCTGGTCCCGAAGTCCGGCGACGCCGACAGGCTGTGGGCGATGCTGCAGGACGACGTGCCGTTCGACGGCAACGGCACCAAGGGCAAGAAGGCCTCGGACGGGCCGGCCGACGAGGCGGCGCCGGACGCGGAGATCGACGTCCAGGTCCGCAACGGCACGGCGAGCGACACGCTGGGCGCCGTGGAGGGGCGGGCGACGGTGGTTCAGGAGGCGCTGGCAGCCGAGGGGTTCGGGCGCGCCACCGTGGACCGCGAGGCCGCGGACCCCGCCAAGCGGACCGTGGTGCACTACCCGAGCGCCGACCTGAAGGGCGACGCCCTGCGGGTCGCGGAGGCGCTGGGGATCCCGGCCGGCTCCGTGAAGAAGTCCGCCGAGGTCAACGGGGTGACGCTGACCGTGGGCGCCGACTGGCGCGAGGGCGACAGCTACCCGAAGGAGAACGTGCTGGAGGAGGGCAAGCTCCCCGAGAGCGCGGAGGCGCAGAACGGCGCCGAGAAGAAGTGCATGGACGTCGCCGAGAAGATCTACACCTGGTAGCCGCGACGGCCGCCCGCACGGGGAAGGGCCCCGGCCGAAACGTTTCGGCCGGGGCCCTTCCCCGTGGTCCTCGGCGCTGCGGCGCTTCGTGCGCTTCCGCGCTGCGTGCGCTTCCGCGCTGCGTGCGCTTCCGCGCTGCGTGCACTTCGGCGCTGCGTGCACTTCGGCGCTGCGTGCACTTCGGCGCTGCGTGCACTTCGGCGCTGCGTGCACTTCGGCGCTGCGTGCACTTCGGCGCCGTCGCGTCAGTCGGTGGCCGGGGTCAGCACGGCCGGGCGGCGGGAGGCGATGACCTTGCGGGCCAGCGACTTGGGGCTGGTGAGGAAGCCCCAGCCCCAGGACATGTGCATGGTGGCCAGCGCGACGGGGATCCGCAGCCGCGCCGTGAGCGGCAGGCCCTTGCCGGCCGGGACGGACCCGGCGACGATCGCGGCCAGGTAACCGCCGGGCACCACGAACGCCCACGGGGTGAGCGCCACCCCCGCGACCAGGCCCGCGGCGATGGCGCACACGGCCGTCGGCGGGGCGAGGTAGCGGAGGTTGATGGAGCCCTGGTGGTAGCGGGCGACCACGTGCCGCCAGCGGCCGTAGTCCTTGTACTGCTTGGCCAGCGCCTTGACGCTGGGCCGCGGCCGGTAGGAGACCCGCAGCTCGGGCGAGAACCAGATCAGGCCGCCGGCCTCGCGGATCCGGAAGTTGAGCTCCCAGTCCTGGGCGCGGATGAACTCCTCGTTGTACCCGCCCTGCTGCTCCAGCGCCTCACGGCGGAAGACGCCCAGGTAGACCGTCTCCGCCGGGCCGGCCTCGCCGCCGGTGTGGAAGGCGGCGTTGCCCACGCCGATCTTCGAGGTCATGGCGGCGGCGACCGCGTGCTCCCAGGCGTTCTCGCCCTCGGCGTGCATGATGCCGCCGACGTTCTGCGCGCCGGTCTCCTCCAGGAGGCGGACCGCGGTGGCGATGTAGTTCGGCGAGAGCATGCCGTGGCCGTCGACGCGGACCACGACGGGGTGGCGGGACGCCCTGATGGCCGCGTTCAGGGCGGCGGGGGTGCGGCCGGTCGGGTTCGGGACCGTGTGCACCCGGGGGTCCTCGCGGACGAGCTCTGCGGCGATCTCGTCCGTGCGGTCCGTGGACGGGCCGAGGGCGATCACGACCTCCATCTCGCCCGCGTACTCCTGGGCGAGGATGGCGCGGACGGCCTCACGGAGGTGCCGCTCCTCGTTGAGGACCGGCATGATCACGGACACGGCAGGGAGCTGCACGTCGGAATTGGCGTTCATCAGCCCTCACGTTACCGCGATCGGGGGACTGCGGCGCGCGCCGTCCCGCCGGGGGACCGGGCTGCAGATCGTATCGGCCTACCGTGCTCACGGAACGGATGGATACGGCCCGGTTCGTGGGCCGCCCACGGAGCCCCCAGGCCCTCCCCCAGGCCCTCGCGGAGGTGTACGTCCCTTGCCCGCCACACCGCCCCGACCGCCCGAACGACCGGACCCCCGGTACCGCCGGCCGCAGCGCGCCCCGTTGCCCGGCTCCCCGCCTCCCCCCGACGCCGCGCGGTCCTCCGCCGCAGCGCGGTCCTCCGCGCCGCGGGCCGGGGTTTCGCGCTCCGGAGCTCCGCGGTCGGGGGTTCCGCGGGCCGGGGCTCCGCGCGCCGGGGCGGTCCCGTCGGAGGCGGTCCGGGGCGGTGCGTCTCGCGGTGGTGGGTCGCGCGGTGGTGGGTCGCGGGCTCCCGAGTCTCGTGCGGGCGCCGCCCGGGCCGGTGGGTCCCGGTCGGCGCAGGGGCGGGGCGGGACACGCGCGGTGCCGCCTCGGGCGGGCCGGGCGGACACCTCGGTGCGCGGTGACGGGTCCGGCGGGGCCGGGGCCGGGCGGCCGGCGGGGTACGGGCCGGGGCGCGGCCGGGGCGGCGGGGGCGCGGGCGGAGGCGTGCCGCCGCGGCGGACCGGAGGCGGCGCGGGAGGCGGACGCGGGCCACGGCGTCCCGCCAGGCGGCGCGGCTGGGGCGGACGCCTGGTGACCACCCTCTCCGTCACCGTCCTCGCCGCGGCCGGTGTCGGCCACTCGGTGCTCACCGGGATCGACGAGGGCATCACCCGCGTCGACCCGTTCCGCGACATGAAGAACCGCCCGCACGCGGGCCACGGCACCAACGTCCTGGTGGTCGGCACCGACGCGCGCGACCGGATCACCCCGGAGGAGCGGCGCAAGTACCGCCTCGGGGGGCAGCCGTGCCACTGCACGGACACCATGATGGTCGTCCACATCTCCGAGGACCGGGACCGGGCCAGCGTGGTGAGCCTGCCGCGCGACTCCTTCGCGGTGACCCCGGAGTACACCGACCCGGACACCGGGACCAAGCGTCCCGGGCATCCGGTCCGGCTGAACGCCGCCTACGCGGAGGGCGGGCCGCAGCTCACCGTGCGGACCGTGGAGAAGATGACCGACCTGAAGATCGACCACTACCTGGAGGTCGACTTCACCAGCTTCATCCGCACCGTGGACGTGCTGGGCGGGGTCCGGATCTGCACCGTGGAGCCGCTGAAGGACTCGCACACCGGGCTGGACCTCCGGGCCGGCCAGCACCGGCTCGACGGCGGACGGGCGCTGCAGTACGTCCGTGCGCGGCACGTCGACGCGGCGTCCGACTTCGGGCGGATGCAGCGGCAGCAGCGGTTCCTGGCGGCGCTCATCGAGCAGGCCACCTCGTCGGGGGTGCTGCTCAACCCGGTGAAGCTGAAGAACGTCGCGGGCACGGTGCTGGGGTCGGTGCGGGCGGACCACGGCTTCGGCACCGGGCAGATGATGGACCTGGGGCGGGCGATGCGGAACTTCTCGCCGTCGTCCTCGGAGTTCACGACCGTGCCGATCGCGCAGATGAAGTACCGGGTGCCCGGTGTCACCGGGGAGACGCTGAAGTGGGACGACGGGAAGGCGCGGCAGATCTTCACGGCGCTGCGCGAGGACCGGCCGCTGGCGCCGCACGTCGCGAAGCGGCCCAAGGCGGTACGGGTGCCGGTGGCGCCGGAGCGGATCCGGGTGCAGGTGGAGAACGGCACGATGACGCCGGGGCTCGGCCAACGGGTGGCCAAGGGTCTGGCGGCGACGGGGTTCGTCACGACGGGTTCGCCGGTGAACGGGGCGAACCGGGCGGTGCGGCGGACGGTGGTGCTGCACGACCCGCGCTGGGACCGGTCCGCGAAGTCGCTGGCGGCGGCGTTGCCGGGGGCGGAGGTGCGGGCGCGGCCGGGGCTGGGGCCGACCCTGCGGGTCGTCGCCGGCGCGGACTTCACCGAGGTCCGCCGGGTCAGGGCGGAGGACCCGTACCAGGGAGAGAACGGCGTCGTCACCGGCGACCAGGTCGTCTGCGAGTGACCGACTCCGCCTCCCGCCTCGCTGGGCGCCCCAGCAGGGCGGGAGGGCGGTACAACGCCCGCGCTGCGGGGGCGGCGCGCACGGCGACGTCCACGCCGTGAGCCGCCCGCGCGGGACGGTGGGCACGGTAGCCGTGAGCCGCCCGCGCGGTGGAGGGGTCAGTCGGCGAGGCCCGCGGCGGTGCGCTGTTCGCGGAGTTCGAGGATCGCCCGCCGCCGCGCGAGCCGGTGGCTGCGACGGATCTGCGCCTCCTGGTACCGCCGCCGATCCTGCTCGGACTCGGGAATCACCGGCGGCACCGGCCGCGGCTTCCCCCCTTCGTCCACCGCCGTGAACACCAGGTACGCCGACCCGACGTGACTCAGCGGCACCGACTCGTTCCACCGCTCCGTGAGGACCTTCACGCCGATCTCCATCGAGGTCCGCCCCGTCCAGTTCACCTGGGCCCGGACGTGCACCACGTCCCCGACCCGCACCGGCTGGAGGAAGGCCATCTCGTCCATGGACGCGGTGACCGCAGGCCCCTCGGAGTGCCGCCCCGCCACCGCGCCCGCGGCGTCGTCGACCAGTTTCATGATCACACCGCCGTGCACCGTGCCGAGGAGGTTGGTGTCGTGGTGGGTCATGATGTGGCTGAGCGTGAGCCGCGTCGCCGACGCGGGCTTCCCGGGTATGCCGGAATCGGAGGTCAGGGCCTGTTCTGTCATGCCCTCCACCTTATGCGGGAATCCCGCACCAGCCCGATTTGCCCCGGTTCATGTGTCGGGTTCGCAACAGCCGGGCCCCGGGTTTTCCACAGGCCTTCTGGGGGCGCCGTCCGACCGTGCAGACTGTCGGTCATGAATGACTGGCCCCAGGGATGGTCCGACAACAGCCGCGGCAACCGGTACGGGCGCGGCAGCGCGGGCGAGCCCGAGCCCGCCCGCGTGATGCGCCAGGTCCGCCGCGAGCCGTCCGGCCCGCCCCCGGGCCACCCCGCCGCGCCGTACGGCGACGTCCCGCGCCAGCCGGCCGCGCCGCCGTACGAGGCCGGGTACGACCCCAATTACGACAGCGGCTACAACACCGGTCAGGTCTACGGCGGCCACCAGGCCGGCCGTGGTCCCGGCGGCCGTGGTCCCGGCGGCGGTGGCTACGACGACGGCGGGTACGCCGGCGGCTACCGCAGCACGCCGGACTGGGGCCGCCGGGTCAAGCGCACGGCGATCACCGTGGTCACGGCCCTGCTCGTGGTGACGGTCGGCACCTACTTCTGGGCCGACTCCAAGCTCCGCGAGGAGGTCGACCTCTCCAAGGTCATCGAGCGGCCGGAGGAGGGCGACGGCACCAACTACCTGATCGTCGGCTCCGACAGCCGCGAGGGCATGTCCGACGAGGACAAGAAGCGCCTGCACACCGGCTCCGCCGACGGCAAGCGCACGGACTCGATGATGATCCTGCACACGGGGAGCAACGGGCCGACGCTGATATCCCTGCCGCGCGACTCCTCGGTGGAGATCCCGAGCTTCAAGGGCTCGGACTCCGGCAAGTTCTACGAGGGCACCGGCCGCCGGGTGAAGCTGAACGCGGCGTACGCCGAGGACGGCCCGGAGCTGCTGGTCCGCACCGTGGAGTACAACACCGGGCTGCACATCGACCACTACGTGGAGATCGGCTTCGCCGGCTTCGCGAACATCGTGGACGCGGTCGGCGGCGTGGAGATGGACATCCCCAAGGCGTTCAAGGACAAGAAGTCGGGCGCCGACTTCGAGGCCGGCAAGCAGACCCTGAACGGCGAGGAGGCGCTGGCGTTCGTCCGCACCCGGTACGCCTTCGCGGGCAGCGACCTGGACCGGACGAAGAACCAGCAGAAGTTCCTCTCCGCCCTCGCCAACCAGGCCGCCACCCCGGGCACGGTCCTCAACCCGTTCCGTCTCTACCCGACGCTGAGCGCCGGCCTGGACACCCTGATCGTCAGCGAGGGCACCGGGCTGTTCGACCTGGCCTCGATGTTCTGGGCGATGAAGGGCGTCACCGGCGGCGAGGGCACCTCCATGAACATGCCGATATCCGGCTCCAGCGGCGGCAGCCTGGTCTGGGACAAGGCCAAGGTGGAGAAGCTGGTGGAGCAGCTGAAGAACGACGAGCGGGTCACGGTCAAGGGCAACTGAGGTCGCCCCTGCGGACGCCGAAGGGCGCCCCGGCCGTGCGGCCGGGGCGCCCTTCCCGTACGGGTGACGAGCCTTCCGGCTACGGCAGGTTGCGCGCCATCACGATGCGCTGGACCTGGTTGGTGCCCTCGTAGATCTGCGTGATCTTGGCGTCGCGCATCATGCGCTCGACCGGGTAGTCACGGGTGTAGCCGTAGCCGCCGAGCAGCTGGACGGCGTCGGTGGTGACCTCCATGGCGACGTCCGAGGCGAAGCACTTGGCCGCGGCGCCCTGGAAGGTGAGGTCGGGGTCGTTGCGCTCGGACTTCGCGGCGGCCGCGTAGGTCAGCTGGCGGGCGGCCTCGATCTTCATGGCCATGTCCGCGAGCATGAACTGCACGCCCTGGAAGTCGGCGATCGGCTTGCCGAACTGCTTGCGCTCCTGGACGTAGCCCTTGGCGTAGTCCAGCGCGCCCTGGGCGATACCGAGGGCCTGCGCGGCGATGGTGATGCGGGTGTGGTCCAGCGTCTTCATCGCGGTGGCGAAGCCGGTGCCCTCCTCGCCGATCATCCGGTCGGCGGGGATGCGGACGTTGTCGAAGTACACCTCGCGGGTCGGGGAGCCCTTGATGCCGAGCTTCTTCTCCGGCGCGCCGAAGGAGACGCCCTCGTCGGACTTCTCGACCACGAAGGCGGAGATGCCCTTGGAGCGCTTGGTGGGGTCGGTGACCGCCATCACCGTGTAGTACTCGGACTCGCCGGCGTTGGTGATCCAGCGCTTGACGCCGTTGAGCACCCAGAAGTCGCCGTCGCGCACGGCGCGGGTCTTCATGCCCGCCGCGTCCGAACCGGCCTCCGGCTCGGAGAGGCAGTAGGAGAAGCCGCCCTGGCCCTTGGCGAGCGGGGTCATGTACTTCTTCTTGAGCTCCTCGGAGCCGGAGAGGATCACCGGCAGGGAGCCCAGCTTGTTGACCGCCGGGATCAGCGAGGAGGAGGCGCAGACGCGGGCCACCTCCTCGATCACGATCACCGTGGCGAGCGCGTCGGCGCCCGCGCCGCCGTACTCCTCCGGGACGTGCACGGCGTGCAGGTCGTTGGCGACCAGGGCGTCCTGCGCCTCCTGGGGGAAGCGGGCCTCCTCGTCGACCGCCGCGGCGTACGGGGCGATCTTCGCCTCGGCGAGGGCACGGACCGTGTCGCGGAGCATGGTGTGCTCCTCGGACGGGCGGTACAGGTCGAAGTCAGCCGATCCGGCCAAGGTCTCTCACGCTCCAAGGGAAGGAAGAAGAGGGGAACGATGCAGTTAACTACCGTTTAGTAGCCGAATCCTAGGACGTTCCCGCCGCCGGGGCACCGGGAGGCTTCCGTGAGGTTGGCGACAGCGGTCACACCTGCCGGGGGTCTTCCCGTACGGGCGGACGTCCACCCCCCGGTTATGCTCGGTCGGCGCGCAGCCAGCACGTGGACAGCAAGGACGTCACCCTTCAGGAGCACCCCATGGCCCTCAAGATCACCGTGATCGGCACCGGCTATCTCGGCGCCACGCACGCCGCGGCCATGGCCGAGCTCGGCTTCGAGGTGCTCGGCCTGGACGTCGTCCCCGAGAAGATCGAGATGCTGCAGCGGGGCGAGGTCCCGATGTACGAGCCCGGTCTCGAGGACCTGCTGCGCCGGCACGTGGCCGGGATCGAGGGTTCCTCCGGGCGGCTGCGCTTCACCATGGACTGGGCGGAGGTCGGCGCCTTCGGCGACGTGCACTTCGTCTGCGTGAACACCCCGCAGCGGCACGGCGAGTACGCCGCGGACATGAGCTACGTCGACTCCGCGATCGCCTCGCTGGCCCCGCACCTGACCCCCGGTGCGCTGGTCGTCGGCAAGTCGACGGTGCCGGTGGGCACGGCGGACCGGATCGCGGACTACCTGGCGGCGCACGCGCCGGACGGCGCGGACGTGGAGCTCGCCTGGAACCCCGAGTTCCTGCGCGAGGGCTTCGCCGTCCAGGACACCCTGCGCCCGGACCGGATCGTGGTCGGCGTGCGCGGCAACCGGGGCGAGAAGCTGCTGCGCGAGGTGTACGCGGCGCCGCTGTCCGAGGGCACGCCGTTCGTGGTGACGGACTTTCCCACCGCCGAACTGGTGAAGACCTCGGCGAACTCCTTCCTCGCCACGAAGATCTCGTTCATCAACGCGATGGCCGAGGTGTGCGAGGCGGCCGGCGGCGACGTCGCCAAGCTGGCGGAGGCGATCGGGTACGACGACCGGATCGGCAAGAAGTTCCTGCGCGCCGGCATCGGCTTCGGCGGCGGCTGCCTGCCGAAGGACATCCGGGCGTTCATGGCGCGCGCCGGTGAGCTGGGCGCGGACCAGGCGCTGACCTTCCTGCGGGAGATCGACTCCATCAACATGCGGCAGCGCGGCCGGATGGTGGAGCTCGCGCGGGAGGCGCTGGGCGGCGGGCCGTTCCTCGGCAAGCGGGTGGCCGTGCTGGGCGCGACGTTCAAGCCGGACTCCGACGACGTGCGTGACTCCCCCGCGCTGAACGTCGCGGGGCAGATCCACCTGCAGGGCGGCCAGGTCACCGTGTACGACCCCAAGGGCATGGAAAACGCGCGGCGGGTCTTCCCCACGCTGGGGTACGCCGAGACGGCCGAGGACGCGGTGCGGGGGGCGGAGATAGTGCTCCACCTCACGGAGTGGCGGGAGTTCCGGGAGCTGGACCCGGAGAAGCTGGGTGCGGTCGCGGCGCGGCGGATCCTGCTGGACGGGCGGAACGCGCTGGACCCCGAGCCGTGGCGTGCCGCCGGCTGGACCTACCGCGGCATGGGCCGCCCCGCCGCCTGACCCCGCCGCCCGACCCCGCCGTACACGCGCCGCCCCGCGGGCCCTGGGCCCCGGGGCGGTACACGTGCCCCCCGCGGGGCCCTGGGCCCTGGGGCCGACGCCACGTGACCCTCGCGCCGCGGCGCAGGCGGAGGCCGGGCGGTCAGCGCCGTCCGCTCCCCCGCCCCGCCCCCTCCCCGCTCCCCCGTCGCCCCAGCGGCACGCCGGCCCGCAGGGTGAGGCACCGCCACCGGCCCCGCGTACCCGGGGGTGCGCGGGGCCGGTGGGGTGGGGGTTACGCGTCGAGGGTGGTGATCGTCGCGTGGGAAGGGGCGGTGGTGGACTTGAGGTCGCGGGAGACGGCCTCGGCGTCGCGGAGGACGCGGACCGCGTTGCCCCAGGTGAGCTTGGCGAGGTCCTCGCGGGACCAGCCGCGGTCCAGCAGCTCCGCCACCAGGTTCGGGTACCCGGCGACGTCCCGCAGCCCCTCCGGCAGAAACGCCGTGCCGTCGTAGTCGCCGCCGACCCCGATGTGGTCGACGCCGGCGACCTCGCGCATGTGGTCGAGGTGGTCGGCCACCGTCGACACCGTGGCCTTGGGACGCGGGTGCGCCTCCTCGAAGGCCCGGTGGACCTTCATCGCCTCCGGCGAGGTGTCCAGGTGGTGGAAGCCGTGCGCCCGCAGGTTCGCGTCCGCCTCGACCGTCCAGTCGACCGCCGCCTGGAGGACGAACTTGGGCACGAAGGTCGCCATCGCGACGCCCCCGTTGGCCCGCAGCCGCTCCAGCACGTCGTCGGGGATGTTCCGCGGGTGGTCGCAGACCGCCCGGGCGGAGGAGTGGGAGAAGATCACCGGCGCCGCGGAGGCGTCCAGCGCGTCCCGCATGGTCGTGGCGGCCACGTGCGAGAGGTCGACCAGCATGCCCTCGCGGTTCATCTCCCGCACCACGGCCCGGCCGAAGGCGGTGAGCCCGCCGTGCCGCGGCTCGTCGGTGGCGGAGTCCGCCCAGTCGACGTTGCTGTTGTGGGTGAGGGTCATGTACCGCACGCCGAGCGCGTACAGCATCCGCAGCGCGCCCAGCGAGTTCTCGATGGAGTGCCCGCCCTCCGCGCCCATCAGCGAGGCGATGCGGCCCTCACCGCGGGCGGCCTCCAGGTCGTCCGCGGTGCGGGCGGCACGCAGGTCGCCCGGGTACCGGTCGAGGAGCTGCCGGACGCAGTCGATCTGCTCCAGCGTCGCGGCCAGCGGGTACGGCTGCTCGTAGGGCACGTACACCGACCAGTACTGGGCGCCCACGCAGCCCTCGCGCAGCCGGCCCAGGTCGGTGTGGAGCGCGGCGCTCTGGTCGGCGGCGATGTCCCGGGCGTCGAGGTCGTAGCCGACCTGCTCGCGCAGCGCCCAGGGCAGGTCGTTGTGGCCGTCGACGACCGGGAACTCGCGCAGCAGCTCGCGTGCGCGCTCCAGGGAGGCGCCGCTCACCGGCTCTCCCCCATGGCCTTGGCGCGCAGCCGGCGGCCCTTCTCGGTGGCCTGCTCGTTGAGCTCCTGCTGGAACTCCCGCATCCGCTCCAGCAGCGCGGCGTCGTGCGCGGCGAGGATCCGGGCGGCCAGCAGGCCGGCGTTGCGGGCGCCGCCGACGGAGACCGTGGCGACCGGCACGCCGGCCGGCATCTGGACGATGGAGAGCAGCGAGTCCATGCCGTCCAGGTACTTCAGCGGCACCGGCACGCCGATGACCGGCAGCGGCGTCACCGAGGCGAGCATGCCCGGCAGGTGGGCGGCGCCGCCGGCGCCCGCGACGATCGCCTTGAGCCCGCGCTCCGCGGCCTGCTCGCCGTAGGCGACCATCTCGCGGGGCATCCGGTGGGCGGAGACGACGTCCACCTCGTAGGGGATCTCGAACTCGTCGAGGGCCTGGGCGGCGGCCTCCATCACGGGCCAGTCGGAGTCCGACCCCATGACGATGCCGACCAGCGGCGCTTCGCTGCTCATTCGGTGATGGTTCCCCTCAGGTAGTGGGCCGCGTGCGTGGCGCGCTCCAGGACGTCGTCCAGGTCGTCGCCGTAGGTGTTGACGTGACCCACCTTGCGGCCGGGCTTCACGTCCTTGCCGTACATGTGGATCTTCAGCTGGGGGTCCCGTGCCATGCAGTGCAGGTACGCCGAGTACATGTCGGGGTAGTCGCCGCCGAGGACGTTGACCATCACGGTCCACGGCTGGCGGGGGCGCGGGTCGCCGAGCGGCAGGTCGAGGACGGCCCGCACGTGGTTGGCGAACTGCGAGGTGACCGCGCCGTCCATGGACCAGTGGCCGGAGTTGTGCGGGCGCATGGCCAGCTCGTTGACGAGGATGCGGCCGTCGCGGGTCTGGAACAGCTCGACGGCGAGGTGGCCGACCACGCCGAGCTCCTGGGCGATGGTGAGCGCCATCCGCACGGCCTCGGCGGCCAGGTCGTCGTCGAGGTCCGGGGCCGGGGCGATCACGGTGTCGCAGACGCCGGCGACCTGGCGGGACTCCACGACCGGGTAGGCGACCGCCTGGCCGTGCGGGGAGCGCACCACGTTGGCGGCGAGCTCGCGGACGAAGTCCACCTTCTCCTCGGCCAGCACGGCGACGCCGGCCTTGAACGGCTCGGTGACCGCGGCGTCGTCGGCGCCCTTGATCACCCACACGCCCTTGCCGTCGTAGCCGCCGCGGACGGTCTTGAGGACGACCGGGAAGCCCTCGCCCTCGGCGGCGAACGCCGCCACGTCGGCCGGGTCGGCGACGATGCGGTGCCGGGGGCAGGCCACGCCGATCTCGGTGAGCCTGGCCCGCATCACGCCCTTGTCCTGGGCGTGCACCAGCGCGTCCGGGCCGGGGCGGACGGCGATGCCGTCCGCCTCCAGCGCCCGCAGGTGCTCGGTGGGCACGTGCTCGTGGTCGAAGGTGATGACATCGCAGCCGCGGGCGAACGCGCGGAGGGTGTCCAGGTCGCGATAGTCGCCGATGACGACCTCGTTGACGACCTGGGCCGCGGAGTCCTGCGGGGTGTCACTGAGCAGCTTGAAACGGATGCCGAGCGGGATGCCTGCCTCGTGCGTCATACGCGCGAGCTGGCCGCCGCCGATCATGCCGACTACCGGGAACGTCACGCGTCAAGGGTATCGGGCGCGCGTCCGTGCCCTTCTTTCCGCCTTCCTTCCCCGCTCCGGGGCGGAAACCGGCCAGTCGGGTACCACTTCCGTCCGTATGGCGCACCTCGGTGTCGTTGCGCGCGCGACGCCGGAGGGGGCGTGGTTAGCATGACTGAGTTGACGTCGATCACATGAACGGGGCTGGGCAGCGATGGGCAGTGAGCTTTTTCGCACCGCCGCGCCGGGCGGGTTCCGCCGCCGGGTGCGCGCCCTGTGGCGTGAGGTCGTCAAGTTCGGGGCGGTCGGCGGGGCGGGCCTGCTGGTCAACTTCGCCGCCTTCAACGTGCTGCTCCACATGGGTGTCCGCCCGGGCCGCGCCGGGGTCGCCGCCACCGCGCTGGCCATCGTCTTCAACTACGTCGGCTTCCGCTACTTCACCTACCGGGACCGGGACCGCAGTCACCGGACCCGGGAGATGACGCTGTTCCTCGCCTTCAGCGGCGTCGGCCTGGTCATCGAGAACGGCGTGCTGTTCGCCGCCACCTACGGGATGGGCTGGGACACCCCGCTGCAGAACAACGTCTTCAAGTTCGTGGGCGTCGGGATCGCCACGCTGTTCCGGTTCTGGTCCTACCGGACCTGGGTCTTCCGGGCGCTGCCCGAGCCCCGTCCGCGCCCGTCACGGGTCCACCCGCAGGGGCGCTCGGCCGAGCGCGTCGGGCGGCCCTGACCTCCGGCGGCGTCAGCGGACCGTCGAGCCCGAGGGCTTGCCGCCGGGGCGCTCCGGCATCGGCCGGCTGAGGAAGAGGCCGAACACCGGCGGCCGCGTCTGGAGCATCTCGAGCCGTCCGCCGTCCGCCTCGGCGAGGTCCCGGGCGACGGCGAGACCGATGCCGGTCGAGTTGTGGCCGCTGATCGTCCGCTCGAAGATCCGCGCGCCCAGGTCGGCGGGGATGCCCGGCCCCTCGTCGGTCACCTCGACGACGGCCTGGTTGCCGATCACGCGGGTGCGCAGCGCCACCGTGCCGCCGCCGTGCATCAGCGAGTTCTCGATCAGCGCCGCCAGCACCTGCGCGACGGCGCCCGGGGTGCCCATCGCCTCCAGGTGCCGCTTTCCGGAGGTCACGATGGCCCGGCCGGCGCTGCGGTAGGCGGGCCGCCACTCGGCGATCTGCTGCTGGATGACCTCGTCGATGTCGAAGGAGACCGCGGAGCCGGTGCGCGGGTCGCGCGCGTTGGTGAGCAGGCGCTGCACCACGTCGGTGAGCCGCTCCACCTGGGTGAGGGCGATGGCGGCCTCCTCCCGCGCGGTCTTCAGGTCGTCGGTGAGGGTGATCTCCTCCAGCCGCATGGAGAGCGCGGTGAGCGGGGTGCGCAGCTGGTGGGAGGCGTCCGCGGCGAGCCGGCGCTCGGCGGTCAGCATCCGCCCGATCCGTTCCGCGGAACGGTCGAGCACGTCGGCGACCCGGTCCAGCTCGGGCACGCCGTAGCGCTTGTTCCGGGGCCTGGGGTCGCCGGAACCGAGGCGCTCGGCCGTCTCGGCGAGGTCGGTGAGCGGCGAGGCGAGCCGGTTGGCCTGGCGGACGGCGAGCACGATGGCGGCGACCACCGCGAGCAGCGCCACCCCGGCGATGATCAGCAGCGTGCGCCCCACCTCGCGGGTCACCCGGGAGCGGGGCTCCTCGACCCGGACGGTCTCGCCGCCCTCACCGCGGGTGGTGGCGTGGATGACGTCGCCGGACGGCTTGTCGCCGACCTCGATCGGCGCCCGGCCGGGCAGGGTGATCACCGCGTAGCGCCCGGGCTCGATCTGGTTCTCCAGGATGGCCGCGCTGACCTGCTCCTCGCCCAGCACCCGGGCGTCGACGATGCTGGCCAGCCGCACCGCCTCCGACTCCACCCGCTCCTGCGCGCTGGCGGTGATGGTGCGGGTCTCCACCAGGACGAGGGAGACGCCGAACACGGCGATCACCACGAGGACCACGAGCAGGGTGGACTGGATCAGGCGGCGGCGCATGGGTGAAGGGTGTCAGCTCTTCTCGAAGCGGAAGCCCACGCCGCGCACGGTGGCGATGTAGCGGGGGTTGGCCGCGTCGTCGCCGAGCTTCTTGCGGAGCCAGGAGATGTGCATGTCGAGGGTCTTGGTCGACGACCACCAGGTGGTGTCCCAGACCTCGCGCATCAGCTGGTCCCGGGTGACCACCCGGCCGGCGTCCCGGACCAGGACGCGCAGCAGGTCGAACTCCTTCGCGGTGAGCTGGAGCTCCTCCTCGCCCATCCAGGCGCGGTGCGACTCGACGTCGATCCGCACGCCGTGGATGGCCGGCGGCTGCTGCGGCTCCGCGGCGCCGCGCCGGAGCAGGGCCCGGACCCGGGCGAGCAGCTCGGCCAGCCGGAACGGCTTGGTGACGTAGTCGTCCGCGCCGGCGTCGAGGCCGACCACGGTGTCCACCTCGTCCGCCCGTGCGGTCAGGATGAGGACGGGGACGCTGAGCCCCTCGGCGCGGAGCCGGCGGGCGACCTCCAGCCCGTCCATGCCGGGCAGGCCCAGGTCGAGCACGACCAGGTCCACCCCGCCCCGCAGTCCGGCGTCGAGGGCGGCCGGGCCGTCCTCGCGCACCTCGACCTCGTAGCCCTCCCTGCGCAGCGCGCGGGCCAGCGGCTCAGAGATGGACGAGTCGTCCTCGGCGAGCAGTACACGGGTCATGGGGTGATGGTAGTCCCGCCGTGCCGGGAGCCGGAGTCCGCCGTGGAAGCCGGTTCTCCGGGGGCTCCGGAACCCCTCCCACCTGCGCGGGACCCGCGTCCGTCCGGATTCGTCAGCATGAGAGGGTGGATGTGCCGCTACCGGGCGGGGACAGGTGTGATCATCGCCTCATATGCCCCCTTCCCCTCTATTTATGCGGCTTTTTCTCTGCTCTAATGGCGATGGCCTCATATGGCGACTCCTGCCTTTCACGCGGAACGTCGCCTTCGAGTGCGGGCCGGTTCCTCGCCGGCCCATGAAGTGAAACGACCTGTGGCCGGGTCCCGTGCGTCGAACACGCACGGGGCGTGGATCCCGGGGCCGTCCTCCCCGCTCCTTCCCCGAGGGAACGAGCCTCCCTACGAGGGACCGGTTGGGCGGTACCGGTGCCGGCCTCCCCCCACCGGGCGCGCGACCACCCATGCGCGCGTCCCGACCAGCAAGGAACGACCATGGCGTCCAGCCTGACGAAGTCCTCACCCCCGGCTCCCGGCGGCGAGAAGACTTTCTTCGGCCACCCCCGCGGCCTGGCCACCCTCTTCATGACCGAGATGTGGGAGCGGTTCTCCTACTACGGCATGCGCGCGCTGCTCCCGCTGTACCTGGTGGCGGAGGAGGGCCTGGCCCTCGGCGCCACCACGGCGGTGGCCGTCTACTCCGTGTACGTGGCGACGGTGTACCTGCTCGCGATGCCCGGCGGCTGGTTCGGCGACCGCGTCTGGGGCGCGCGCAAGACCACCGCGATCGCGGCCGCCGTCATCATGGCCGGCCACCTGCTGCTGGCGCTCCCGCTGGACGCCATCTTCTACGTCGGCCTCCTCTTCGTGGCCGTCGGCTCCGGCCTGCTGAAGGCCAACATCTCGACGATGGTCGGCCACCTCTACGACGGCCCGGACGACCCGCGCCGTGACGGTGGCTTCACCCTCTTCTACATGGGCATCAACATGGGTGCCTTCGCCGCTCCGCTGATCATCGGCACCGTCGGCCAGACCGTCAGCTGGCACCTGGGCTTCGCCCTCGCCGCCGTCGGCATGGGCCTCGGCCTGGTGCAGTTCCTGCTCGGCACCCGCCACCTGGCCGCCGAGTCCAGCATCGTGCCGAAGCCGCTGTCGGCCGCCGAGCGCGCCGCCACGATCCGCAAGGCCATGCTCTGGCTGCTCGTCGCGGTCGTCTTCTACGGCATCGTCGCGATGACCGGCTCCTTCACGCTGAAGTGGGCCACGGTCCCGCTGCTGATCCTCGGCCTGGTCGTCCCGGTCTCCGTCCTGGTCCGCATCAAGCGCGACAAGGAGCTCACCGCGACCGAGCAGTCCAAGGTCTCCGGCTACGTCTGGTTCTTCGTCGCCGCCGCGATCTTCTGGATGATCTACGACCAGGGTGGCTCCACCCTGTCGCTCTTCGCCGACGAGCACGTCGACAACACGGTCTTCGGCTGGGAGTTCCCGGTCTCCTGGTTCCAGTCGGTCAACCCGGTCCTCATCATGGCGCTGGCCCCGGTCTTCGCCACGATCTGGCTCGCCCTGGCCCGCAAGGACAAGGAGCCCAGCACCATCGCGAAGTTCGCGGGTGGTCTGGCGCTGGTCGGCATCTCCTTCTTCGTCTTCCTGCTGCCGCTGACGGCCACGGGCGACGGCAAGGTCTCGCCGTGGTGGCTGGTCCTGATCTACTTCTGCCAGACCGTGGGTGAGCTGATGCTCTCGCCGGTCGGCCTCTCGGTCACCACCAAGATGGCTCCCGCGAAGTACGCCTCCCAGATGATGGGTGTCTGGTTCCTGGCGGTCACCGCGGGTGACGCGGTGACGGGTCTGGTCGCGGAGGCGGGGGTCAACCTCGACCGCACGGGCTTCGTGGCGATGGAGGCGGCGCTCGCCGTGTTCGCCGGCTTCGCGGTCTACATGTACCGCAACAAGGTCAAGCAGCTCATGGGCGACGTCCGCTGACGTCACCCACCCCCCGAAGGGGCCGTCCCGACACGGGACGGCCCCTTCGTCGTTCCCACGCCGCCCCGCGCAGCCCCACGCCGCCCCGCGCCGCCTCACGCCGCCTCACGCCGCCCAGGGGCCCGGTCCGGCCGCGCGGTCCCGGGTGGCGTCGTCGGGGGCTCGGGCGTGCGTGCCTCCCGGTGACGGCCGGCGCGTCGGCCGCCGCCCTGTCGGTCGGCCGGGGAGGGGCGGGCGCAGGTGGTCGCTTCTTCACAGCCGCTTCCCGCCCGGCGGCCTCGCCGTGGTGCTGGGGTCGGCGGACGGACCCGTGCCGTGCCCTCGCGGGGTCACACTGCCCTGCGCCTCCCGGCCGGTCAGGCCCGCGGGAGAGTGCGTGCGCGGTGACGAAGATCACCGCGCGTGGTGGCGGGGTGGGGCGGAAATGACTCGGCCCCGCCGGTGAGGGCGGGGCCGGGAGCGTGGGTGCGGGGCGGGTGGGTCAGGGGGTGGGGCGGGCGAGGTCGGCCCAGACGGTCTTGCCGGGGACCTCGGGGGCCGCGGCGACCCCCCAGTCCATCGACAGCCGCTGGACTATGAACATGCCGTGCCCACCGGGCCGCCCGGCCTGGTGCGGCGTCCGCGGCGTCGGCTGGCCCTCTCCGCGGTCCGTGACCGCGACCCGGATCGTCTTCCGGTCGAAGGTGAGCGTCAGCGCCTCCGGCTCCTCCGCGTGCAGGCACGCGTTGGTGACCAGCTCGGACACGATCAGCAGCACGTCCTCCGCCGCCGCGCGACCGTCGTCCGTGGACGACGGCAACCAGCCCCACGCGTACAAGGCCTGCCGCGTGAAGTCCCGGGCGAGGGGGACGACACCGCTCTCCCCCGCCAGATTGAGTTGCCGTACCTCCGGCGCCACCGGCGCGCCTCCGTTCGCAGCCGCCGCCGCCTGTCCCGCGGCAGGAGACGTCCCGTTCACCGTCGTGATGCGTGGGGGGGCAGAAGCGCCGCCGGGCTGCGGGCCGCGGTCGCCCGGCGGGTAGGGCCGGGTGGTGCTCATCAGCGCTTCACCTCACCGATTCACCAGGTCACATGTGGACTCGGGTTCCTCGGAGCGTCCCGAACGATGCGAGCCAACGGCCCGGTCCCGTCCGAGGCGCCCCCTGTCCTCTGCAATTCTCCTGCCCGCCCCGGACGTCGGAACACTCACCGATTCGCCCCGTTTCGCCCTATCCGCCATCTTTCACCGATTCAGCACACAATGTCACGAACGGACGATGTCGCATCGCCCTGCGTGAACCCCGTCGCCGATCAGCCGGCGCCCGTGCCCTCGGCGAGTGCGCCCTCCACCGTGTCGTGCACGGAGAAGACCGTGTCCGCGCCGGTGATCTCGAAGACGCGTGCCACCGCGGGCCGCATCGCCACCAGGTGGATACCGCCGCCGGCCTCTTCCGCCTTCAGGCGGGCGCCTAGCAACACGTTCAGTCCCGTGGAGTCGCAGAACTCCAGCCGGGAGCAGTCCACCACGAGCCGTGTGCGCCCCTTCGCCAGGTTGCGCTCCAGCGGCTCGCGGAGGAGTTCGGCGGTGTGGTGGTCGAGTTCGCCCGCCGGGATCACGACGGCACTGGCTCCCTCTTCCCGTACCTCCACCAGAAGCCGGCCCGACTGCGCGCTGCCGACCGTCCCGTGGTCCATTGCCGTCTCTCTCTCGACGTCCGATCTGCTGAGTACCGCCCCCGAACCCTACGCCTTCCGTGCATGATTCGGCAGCCGCACAATCATAAGAAGATGGACATAAGCATACAGAACGTACTTGCGGTCTTGTTGCCCGAGCGGGTAGGGCTGATGAGAACACATCCGCACCGGCCGGCTTTGGAGGCGCCGCACACCGCAGAAGCGCACGTACTGGCATCGGCAGCCATATGCCGAGAACGATGGAGGACTTCATGTCACCCCGGCTCGACGCATCGCATACCCCCAGAGCGACGTCGGCAATCCCGCCACATTCCCGCACGGAGAACTCGTCCCTCACAGCGGTCGAGACGCTCCCCGAGCAGCCCTTCCCCCACCAGCGGACCGAGAGCGCCCCCGAGGGCACCGTCGACGTCCGGCCAGGCCCCGTAGGCACCGCTCCCCCGGCGGATCCCGGCGGCCTTCTGGACGGGCTTCCCGAGATCCCGCACTACGCGGACGTCCGCGCGGCCGACGCCCGCGCCCTCTCCAAGGCCCTGTTCGAGCGGCTGGAGTCGCTCGAGGAAGGCACCCCGGAGCACAGCTACGTCCGCAACACCCTGGTCGAGCTGAACCTGGCCCTGGTGAAGTTCGCCGCCTCCCGTTTCGGGTCCCGCAGCGAACCGATGGACGACATCATCCAGGTCGCCACCATCGGCCTGATCAAGGCGATCGACCGGTTCGAGCTGAGCCGCGGTGTGGAATTCCCCACGTTCGCCATGCCGACGATCATCGGCGAGATCAAGCGCTTCTTCCGCGACACCTCGTGGTCGGTGCGCGTCCCGCGCCGGCTGCAGGAGCTGCGGCTGGACCTGGCCAGGGCCACCGACGAGCTGCAGCAGCGGCTGGACCGCGCCCCGACCGTGGGCGAGCTCGCCGAGCACCTGGCCCTCTCGCGCGACGAGGTCCTGGAGGGCATGGTCGCGTCGAACGCCTACACCGCCTCCTCGCTGGACGCCCAGCCCGAGGAGGACGACTCGGAGGGCGCCCTCGCGGACCGCATCGGCTACGAGGACGACGATCTGGAGGGCGTCGAGTACGTCGAGTCGCTCAAGCCCCTGATCGCCGGCCTCCCGGCCCGTGAGCGGAGGATCCTGTCGCTGCGGTTCACGGCCGGCATGACCCAGTCCGAGATCGGCGATGAGCTCGGCATCTCGCAGATGCACGTCTCCCGGCTGCTCTCCCGGACCCTGGTCAAGCTGCGCGAGGGGCTCACCGGCGAGGAGTAGTGCCGCCGCCGGGTGTGGGGAGCCTCGGGGGCTTCACACCTCGCGGACGCCGCCCCGCCACACTCCCGCCACCAGCGGGACGCCCGGCCGGTAGGCCAGGTGCACGTGGCTGGGCGCGTCGAGGAGCAGCAGGTCCGCGCGGGCGCCGGGTGTGATCCGCCCGACGTCCGCGCGGCGCAGCGCGGCCGCCCCGCCCGCGGTGGCGGCCCACACCGCCTCGTCGGGCGTCATGCCCATGTCCCGCACGGCGAGGGCGACGCAGAACCCCATGGACGAGGTGTACGACGATCCCGGGTTGCAGTCCGTCGAGAGCGCGACGGTCGCCCCGGCGTCGAGCAGCCTCCTGGCGTCCGGCCAGGGCGCCCGGGTGGAGAACTCCGCGCCGGGCAGCAGGGTCGCCACGGTCCGCCCTCCGCTGCTCGCCAGGGCGTCCACGTCGGCGTCGGTGAGGTGGGTGCAGTGGTCGGCGCTGGCCGCCTCCAGTTCCACCGCCAGGCGCACGCCCGGCCCGTGGCCGAGCTGGTTGGCGTGGACGCGCGGGAGCAGACCGCGTGCGCGGCCCGCGGTGAGGATCGCGCGGGCCTGGTCGCCGTCGAAGGCGCCGCGTTCGCAGAAGACGTCGACCCAGCGGGCGTGCGGGGCACAGGCGTCCAGCATCTCCCCGGTGACGAGTTCCACGTAGGCGGCGGGGTCGTCGGCGTGCTCGGGGGCGACGACGTGCGCACCGAGGTAGGTGACCTCGTCGGTGTGGCGGGCGGCGACGCGCAGCGAGCGGGCCTCGTCCTCGACGGTGAGGCCGTACCCGGACTTGGTCTCCACGGTGGTGGTGCCCTGGCGCAGCGCCTCCCGCAGGTGCCGCACCAGGTTGGCCTCGAGTTCCTTCTCGGTGGCCGCGACGGTGGTGCGGATGCCGCCCGCCGTGTAGGGGCGGCCGGACATGCGGGCGTTGAACTCCTCGGTGCGGTCCCCGGCGAAGACCAGGTGGGTGTGGGAGTCGACGAAGCCCGGCAGCAGGGCCCGGCCGCCCGCGTCGACCCGGTTGTCGGTGGCGGGTGCTTTCCTGGACATACCGGTCCACACGACGCGGTCGCCCTCGATGACGACGGCGGCGTCGCGGACCACGCCGAGCGGTGAGGGGTCCTGGGAGGAGCCGAGGGAGGGGTCGTTGGTGACCAGGTGGGCGATGTTGTCGATCAGGGTGGTGTTCGCCGTGCCGCCGGGCGTGCGGTGGGTGCCGGGCGTGCGGTGGGCGCCGGAGGTGCCGGGGGTGCGGTGGGTGCCGGGGGTGCGGTGGATGCCAGAGGCGCCGGGGGTGCTGTTCATGCTTGTCCTGTGCGCAGAAGGGCGACGGCCGAGGCCAGTTCGCGGGCGGGCTCCGGTACCAGGGTGTGCGTGCCGTCGCGGACCACATGGCGGCCCGCGCACACGGTGTGGCGCACGTCCGCGGCCGTCGCGGCGAATACGGCGGTCTCCGCGCCCCGTTCGGGCGGCGGGCCCGCGGTCCTGACGGTGTCCAGGGCGACGGTCGTCCAGTCGGCCGGTGCCCCGGGCCGGAGCCTGCCCGCCTCGGGGCGGCCCAGGGCGGCGTGGCCGTCGGCGGTGGCGGCCCTCAGCAGCGCTCCGGCGCTCCAGTGGCCGCGGACGCGGGTGCGCAGCCGCTCGTCGAGCTCCAGGGCGCGCGCCTCCTCGAACAGGTCGATCACGGCGTGGCTGTCGGAGCCGAGGCTGAGCGGCGACCCGGCGCGCTGGAGGGCGGGTGCGGGACCGATGCCGTCGGCGAGGTCGCGTTCGGTGGTGGGGCACACGCAGGTGCCCGTGCCGGAGCCGCCGATCAGCGCGATGTCGGCGTCGGTGAGGTGGGTGTTGTGGACGCCGGTGGTGCGCGGGCCGAGCACGCCGTGGTCGGCGAGCAGGCGGGCCGGGGTGCGGCCGTGGGCGGCCAGGCAGGCCTCGTTCTCGGCGGGCTGCTCGGAGAGGTGGACGTGCAGGGGGGCGCCGCGTTCCTCGGCCCAGCGGGCGACCTCGGCGAGCTGGTCGGCGGGCACGGCCCGTACGGAGTGGACGGCGGCGCCGATCCGGGCGTGGGCGGTGTCCTTCAGCAGGGCGGCGCGGGCCGCCCACGCCTCGGCGTCGCCGTCGGAGAAGCGCAGTTGGGGCTCGGTGGGGGGTGCGCCGAAGCCGGCGGACAGGTAGGCGGTGTCCAGCAGGGTGATGCGGACGCCGGCTTGGGCGGCGGCCTCGATCAGCGCGGCGCCCATGGCGTTGGGGTCGTCGTAGCGGGCGCCGCCGGGGGCGTGGTGCAGGTAGTGGAACTCGCCGACGGCGGTGATGCCGGCCAGGGCCATCTCGGCGTAGACGGCCCGGGCGAGCGTCAGGTAGGAGTCCGGGTCGAGCCGGCCGGCCACCTGGTACATGACCTCGCGCCAGGTCCAGAAGGTGCCCCGGTCGGCCTGGACGACGCCGCGCAGGGCCCGGTGGAAGGCGTGCGAGTGGGTGTTGGCCAGGCCCGGCAGGGTGAGGCCGCGCAGCGGCTCGGCGCCGGGCGGGGGCGCCGGGGTGTCCTCGGTGAGGGCGGTGATCCGGCCGTCGGGACCGGTCTCCACCAGGATGCCGGTGCGGACCGGGCCGCCGGCCGTCAGCAGGGCGTGCTCCAGCCAGTAGGCGCGCTGCCGTCCGGTCTCGGGGGGTGTCACGCGCGGGCCAGTCCTTCCAGGGCGTCGGCGAGGGCGCGCACCCCCGCGGCGCAGTCGTCCTCGGCGGCGTGCTCGGCCGGGGAGTGGGAGACGCCGGTGGGGTTGCGCACGAACAGCATGGCGGTGGGGACGCTCCCGGCGAGGATCCCGGCGTCGTGTCCGGCGCCGGTGCCCAGCACGGGCACGGGCCGGTGGCCGCCGCCCGCGCGTCCGCCTGCGCCCTCGCGTGCGTCTGCGCCTGCGCCC
Organism: Streptomyces sp. NPDC002640; assembly: GCF_053592575.1. Taxonomy (NCBI): domain Bacteria; kingdom Bacillati; phylum Actinomycetota; class Actinomycetes; order Kitasatosporales; family Streptomycetaceae; genus Streptomyces; species Streptomyces sp. NPDC002640. The sequence continues at coordinate 51,271 of NZ_JBSFVZ010000003.1, forward strand.
TCGCGTGCGTCCCCGCGTTCGCCGCCGAGGAGGGCGGCGAGCCGGTCGCGCAGCGCGTGGTCGAAGCGGGTCTCCGGGGTGAACGACTCGCGGACCACCTCCAGCCGCACGCCGTGCTCCTCGGCGGCGGCGCGGGCGGCGCGTTCCACGGCGCCGACCACGTCGTCCAGGGCGTCCTGGGCGGCGGCCCGGGAGTCCAGCCAGCCCCGCACCAGGGAGGGCACGGCGTTGACGCCGTTGGGGTCGACGGCGACCTTGCCGAAGGTGGCGACGGCGCCGGCCCGGACGGCCTCCCGGCGGGCGGCGAGGACGGTCTCGGCGTAGGGCAGCATCGGGTCGCGGCGGTCGGCGAGGCGGGTGGTCCCGGCGTGGTTGGCCTCGCCGTGGAAGTCGAACCGCCAGCGGCCGTGCGGCCAGACGGCGCTCGCCACGCCGACGGCGTCGCCGGTGAGGTCCAGGGCGCGCCCCTGCTCGATGTGGAGCTCGACGAACGCGCCGATCCGGGCGAGGCGTCCGGGGTCCGCGCCGATGGCGTCCGGGTCGTGTCCGGCGGCCTCCAGGGCGCGGGGCAGGGTGACGCCGTCGGCGTCGGTGAGCCGGTGGGCCTGCTCGCGGGTGAGCAGCCCGGCGGTGAGGCGGGAGCCGACGCAGGCCAGGCCGAACCGTGCGCCCTCCTCGTCGCCGAAGTTGACCACGGCCAGCGGGCGGGCCAACTCCACGCCCCGCGAGCGGAGTTCGTCGAGGGCGGCGAAGGCGGAGACCACACCGAGCGGGCCGTCGAAGGCTCCGCCGTCCGGCACGGAGTCCAGGTGGGAGCCGGTCACCACGGCGTCCCCGGCGGCCGGGTCGCCCAGCCACGCCCACTGGTTGCCGTTGCGGTCGGTCTCCACGGTCAGCCCGCGGGCCTCGGCCTGTTCGCGGAACCAGGCACGGCAGTCGCCGTCGGCGGCCGTCCAGGCGAACCGCCGGTAGCCGCCGGTGGAGCGGTCCCGGGCGATGCCGGCCAGGTCCCGCCACATCTCCTGGAAGGAGGCGCCCTGGGGGGCCTCGGGCGCGGTGCGGGAGGAGGGCTCGCTCACGCGTCCTCGCCCTCCCGCATCGGGATGCGCACGCCGCGTTCCCCGGCCACCGTCCCGGCGACGTCGTACCCCGCGTCGACGTGGCGGACGACGCCCATGCCGGGGTCGTTGGTGAGGACCCGGCGGATCTTCTCCCCGGCCAGCGGGGTGCCGTCGGCGACGGTGACCTGGCCGGCGTGGAGGGAGCGGCCCATGCCGACGCCGCCGCCGTGGTGGATGGAGACCCAGGAGGCGCCGGAGGCCACGTTGACCATGGCGTTGAGCAGGGGCCAGTCGGCGATGGCGTCGGAGCCGTCGAGCATGGCCTCCGTCTCCCGGTAGGGGGAGGCGACGGAGCCGCAGTCCAGGTGGTCGCGGCCGATGACCACGGGAGCTTTCAGCTCGCCGCTCGCCACCATGTCGTTGAACCGCTCACCGGCCTTGTCGCGCTCGCCGTAGCCGAGCCAGCAGATGCGGGCGGGCAGGCCCTGGAACCTCACCCGCTCCCCGGCCAGCTTGATCCAGCGGGCCAGCGACTCGTTCTCCGGGAACAGGTCGAGGACCGCGCGGTCGGTGGCGGCGATGTCCGCCGGGTCGCCGGAGAGCGCCGCCCAGCGGAACGGGCCCTTGCCCTCGCAGAACAGCGGGCGGATGTAGGCGGGCACGAAGCCGGGGAAGGCGAACGCGCGGTCGTAGCCGGCGAGCCGTGCCTCGCCGCGGATGGAGTTGCCGTAGTCGAAGACCTCGGCCCCGGCGTCCTGGAAGCCGACCATCGCCTCGACGTGCCGGGCCATCGACTCACGGGCGCGGGTGGTGAAGCCGGCCGGATCCTTGGCCGCGTACGACGCCATCTCGTCGAACCCGACGCCGACGGGGAGGTAGCTGAGCGGGTCGTGGGCGGAGGTCTGGTCGGTGACGACGTCGACGGGCGCGCCCAGGGCGAGCAGGTGCGGGACCAGTTCGGCGGCGTTGCCGAGGACGCCGACGGAGAGCGGGCGACGGGCGTCGCGGGCCTCCACGGCGAGGTGGAGCGCGTGGTCGAGGGAGTCGGCGCGGACGTCCAGGTAGCGGTGCTCGATGCGGCGTTCGATGGCGCGGGGATCGCAGTCCACGACGATCGCGACGCCCCCGTTCATGGTGACCGCCAGCGGCTGGGCCCCGCCCATGCCGCCGAGGCCGGCGGTGAGGGTGATCGTGCCGGCCAGGGTGCCGCCGAACTTCTTCGCGGCGACGGCGGCGAAGGTCTCGTAGGTGCCCTGGAGGATGCCCTGGGTGCCGATGTAGATCCACGAGCCGGCGGTCATCTGCCCGTACATGGTCAGGCCCAGGGCCTCCAGGCGGCGGAACTCCTCCCAGTTGGCCCAGTCGCCCACCAGGTTGGAGTTGGCGATCAGGACGCGGGGGGCCCACTCGTGGGTCTGCATCACGCCGACGGGACGGCCGGACTGGACGAGCATCGTCTCGTCCTGCTTCAGCGTGCGGAGGGTGCGGACCATGGCGTCGAAGCTGCGCCAGTCGCGGGCGGCCTTGCCGGTGCCGCCGTAGACCACCAGCCGGTCGGGGTGCTCGGCGACCTCCGGGTCGAGGTTGTTCTGCAGCATCCGCAGGGCGGCCTCCTGCTGCCAGCCGGCGGCGGTGAGGCCGGTCCCGCGAGGGGAGCGGACGGGGCGGGGGGTCGCTGGCATGCCGGCTGCCTCCTGCTCGACGGTGAGGATTATTCACATCCTGTCGGCGTGAATATCCCCGGTCAACACCGCCGTGCCGCCCCACCCGCACCGCGCACGGGGGGGCGGGCGGGGGCGAATCCGGGAGGCGGGTGGGGGTGAACCCGTGGGCCGGGCGGCCGTGAACCCGTCGAGCGGGTGGGGGGCAAAAGGGGCGCGGCGGAGGGCAGTCGACCCACGATAGTGGGGCGCGGCATGTTCCGTCGGAAAATGCCAGAACGCTCACCCGCGTCCACGGTCCCTGCGTAACCTCTCCGTCGGTCAGCCGAACACCAGGTGGAGGGGGCCACGCATGCCTGGAATCGACGAGTGTCTGCTGGAAGTCATGCGGCTGCCCGGGGCCAGGGGCGCCGCCCTGGTCGACTGGACCAGCGGACTGCCCCTCGGCACGGTCGGCGACCCTCCCGGCGGCGAGGACCACGACACCGCGGCGGCCGAGGCCGCCGAACTCGCCCGGCTCGCGGCCGAGCACGGCGCGTTCACCCCCGACGAGGGCGCCGACTGGGACGGCTCCGAGCCCCCGGTCGAGGACGTGATCATCAGCAACCGCGACAGCTACCACGTGCTCCGCTTCCTGCGGGCCACCTACGAGAGCAACGTCTTCCTCCACCTGTGGCTGGACCGCGACGAGGGCAACCTCGCGCTCGCCCGGATCCGCCTCGGGAACCTGGCGGAACGGCTGGTGCTGGCATGACGCCCGTGGGAACGCCCCCGCCGCCCCGCCTGCCGGTGCGGGACCCGTCCACGGCCCGGCAGCGCCCCTGGGGCAGCGTCTCGCCGATGCTGAACCGGCTGGCGGCGGAACACGCCACCGGCGTCCTGGTCCGCGAACGCGGCACGCTCTACCTGTCCGAGGGACGGGTGGTGCACGCGGAGAGCCCGGCGACCCCCGGCATCGACGTGCTGCTCACCGCCGCCGGCGCGATCGACCCGGAGGGCTGGAGACGGGCCGTGGAGGGCGCCGAGGCGGACCCGGAGCGGCCCGTCGGCCGCACGCTGATCTCCCAGGGCATGCTGTCACAGGGGCAGTTGGAGCTGTGCCACCTCGGGAGCGTCTTCGACGCCGCCTACTTCGCGCTCGCCCCGAGCAGCGCGCCCGGCCACTTCCGCTACGGCGCCTGGCACTGGATGGGCCCGGTGCGGCCCGTCCCGGTGTCGGCGCTGGAACGGGAGACCATGCGGCGGCGCTCCCTGCTCAACCGCATCTGGCCCGACCCGTCCACCGACACCGCCCCGCTGACCCTGATCCGCTCCGACGGGCCCGCCCCGGTCTGCGCGCGCCGCAAGGCGATCATGGAGCTGGTCGACGGCCGGCGCACCGCCACCGACATCGCCCGGGCGCTGGGCCGCCCCGCCTTCCACACGCTGGTCGACCTGCGCCGGCTGGCCGCCGCCGGCCTGGTCGCCGCCACCCACCGCCCCGCACAGCCCCCGTCGCCACCGGCCCCCGCAGAACCCGTCGTACCCACCGGGCCCGCCGTACCTGCCGGATCCGCCGCACCCGCCGCACCCCCCGCCCCCACCTCACCCGCGCCCGCACCCCTAGCTGCACCCGCACCCGCGCCCGCGCCCGCCCCCGCGGACACCGCCACCACGCTTCCCGAGCAGCCCACTGCCCGCACCCGCCCGGCGCCCGTGGCCGCCCCGCGGCCCGCGCCGCTGGTGCCGCCCGTGCAGCCGCTGCCGCCCCTGGCGCCGCAGCCCGTCCGGCCCGCGGTCCGCCCGCCGGACGACGGCCTCCAGCAGCCGGCCCGCAACCACCCCGACGTGGACGTCCCGCTGCCGCATCACCACTCCGGCGGAGGCCGCCACCGCGCCGGCCGCGCCCCGGCCGTCCCGCCCGCACCGCGCGCCGTCCCCCCGCAGCCCCCGCAGCCACCGCAGCCGCCGGTGGCGCCCGCGGTGCCGGCGCCCCGGACCCCGGTGACCGCCACCGGGTCGCAGGTGCCGCCCACGCACTTCGCGGACCCCGACGTCGCCCTGCTGACCAGACTGCGCGCCGCCCTGGAGGCCCTGTGATCCGCGCGCTCCGGCAGCGTGCCGGGAGGAAGCAGCTGCTCGCCGTGGAGGCCGAGGTCCGCGCCGAGCTGCGCCGCCTGCGCTCCCGGATGTTCCAGCTGACCGGCGCCCTCGCCACCTCGGCCGACGGCACGGTGCTGGCCGAGGACGCCCCCGGTGTGGCGGCCGAGGAGGCCGCCGCCCTGACCACCACGGTGCTCGCCGCCGTGCTGCGGCTGGCCGAGGGGACCGGTCGCGGCGCCCCGCGGGAACTGGTCGTCCGCGGCGGGTCGGGCTATCTCGCCACCTACGCGGCAGGCCGCTCCACCGTGCTCACCCTCCTCGCCGAGGACGGGGTGAACCTGGGCCGGCTGCACCTGGAGGGCCGCCGCTGCGCCGCCCGGATCGGCGAACTCGTCGACGGGCAGCCGGCCGGCCCCGCCGATCCCGGGCCTCCCGCCCTCGAACCCGCTCCCCTCTCCCCCACGGCGGCCACCGCGGCCCCCGGCGCCGCCGGCGACACCGCGCCGGCCGCGCCCGTAACCACCCGGGCGCTCCCGCCCCGCACCGGCGAGGCGTCCGCGCCCACCACCCACAGTTGAGAGGAACACCGCAATGGCCAGCACCGAGAGCGCCCTGAAGGAAGCCCTGACGACCATCGAGGGCGCCACCGGCGTCGCGCTGGTGGACTACACCAGCGGCATGGCGCTCGGCACGCTCGGCGGCAGCAAGGACTTCGACCTGAACGTCGCCGCCGCCGGCAACACCGACGTGGTGCGCGCCAAGATGCGCACCATGGAGCACCTCGGCATCCAGTCCGAGATCGAGGACATCCTGATCACCCTGACCGACCAGTACCACCTGATCCGGCTGCTCAGGGGCCGGAGCGGGAACGGCCTGTTCCTCTACCTGGCGCTGGACGCGACCCGCTCCAACCTGGCGATGGCCCGCCACCAGCTCAAGCGCATCGAGGCCGAGCTGGAGGTGTGATCCCCGGCCGGGAACCGCGGCCCCGGCACGCCCGGAGTCCGGTCCCGGCCGGGGCCCGCCGGAACGGCCCCGCCCCGGTCAGGCGGGAACCGCGGTACGGCGGCGCCGCGCCCCGCCGGGGGACGCGTCGCCCGCCGCGACGCCCGTGACGCGGTAGCCCCGGACGGCCTTCCCGGCCGGGGCGCCGCCGCGCCGCAGCCAGTCGACCCGCACCCAGAACAGGAGCTGGTCGGCCTGCTCGCGGCGGCCCAGCCAGGCCGCCTTCAGCCACAGGCCGGCACCCGCGCCGGCCAGCGTCATCCCGCCGGCCGCCGGCATCGCCCACGACGACCCCACCGCGGCCAGGAAGGCGAGCAGCAGCCACCACCGGTGCCCGCGCCGCCACTGCCGGGCCGACACCGCCCGGTCCTGCAGCAGGTCGTTGCGCCCCGCCTTGGACGTGGCCTTCACGAGCGTCGTGTACCGCTTCCGCCCCATGAGGGCCACCACGAGGGCGGTCGCCAGGAACAGTGCCGCCCCCGCGTACAACCCGATCCGCCGCCCCGTCAGTCCGGGCAGCGCCGCGCCCACCCCGGCCGCGAGCAGCCCGAGCCACCACATCGGGGCCGCCCCGGCCCGTACGACCACGGCCACCCGGGCCAGTCCATGACCTCCGCGAGCCACGATCCGCCTCCTTCGTCTCCCAGCGCTCGGCTCATGGTCCGTCCGCTCCGTCCGCGATGCGCGGACCGGTCCGCGTTCGGACCCGTTCGAACGGAAGCGTAGTCATCGCGTGTCAAAACGGCGTCAGGACGGACGGGACCGCACCGGGCCGCGCCGCACCGAACCGGGCCGCGTCGGGCCGGGCCGCCTTCGCGGCCGGGCCGCCTTCGCGGCCGGGCCGCCTTCGCGGGGAGGGCTACTCGACGAACAGCCCCCGGGACGCCGCGCGGGCGTCGAACTCCTCCAGCCGGGCCTGCGCCTCGGGCAGGCCGTCGCACATGGCCTCCAGCAGCACCCGGCCGAGCAGCATCGGCCCGCACGCCGTGTCGAAGGCCAGGCCGGTGCCGACGGCGGCCGGGATCAGCAGGTCGGAGACCCGTGCCACCGGGGCGAACGCGGAGTCCGCGACGGTCACCACGGTCAGCCCCTCCGCCTGGGCGTGGGCCAGTGCCTCCGCCGTCTCCCTCGGGTGCCGGGGCAGCGCGAAGCAGAGCAGCGCGTCCGCCCCGGCCCGGCGGGCACCGTCGATCCGGTCGTGGAGCATCGAGCCGCCCTCGGTGAGCGGCCGGACGTCCGGGTGGACCTTGGCGGCGAAGTAGGCGAAGCCGTGCGCCTGGGCGGCGGCGGCGCGCAGCCCCAGCACGGGCAGCGGGCGGGACGCCGCGAGCAGCCGGCCCGCCTCCCGCACGGGGCCCGGGTCGGCGAGCGCGTCCGCGAGGCGGCGCAGGTGGGCGATCTCCTCCTCCACGGCCCGCTGGTACGCGTTGGACTCCGCCTTCTCCTCGGACGACGGCCGCCCGGGCGGGGACGCGGGCACCACCTCGCGCAGGTGGCGGCGGAGCGCCGGGTAGCCGTCGAAGCCGAGCGCCACCGCGAAGCGGGTCACCGACGGCTGGCTCACCCCGGCCAGCTCGGCCACCTCCACGCTCGACAGGTACGGCACCTCGGCGGCCCGGCCCACCATGCAGTGCGCGATGCGGCGCTGGGTGGGGGTGAGCCGCCTTTCTTCGAAGAGCGCCCGCAGCCGGGCGTCGGCGGTGCTCCCGGTGGTGCTCATGCATCCTCCCTCTCCGCGCGGAACACTCCGCATGACCCTATGCAGGCCACCGCGGCCGCGGGAGGGGGGCCGTGGTTCCGCGGAGAAGATCACCGAGGGCTCGCCCGCAGAGGGGGGTTAGCCCTACTGACGCCCGGCCGCGCGGCCCCTAGCCTGCCGCGTATGACCGGTATGGACGCGGGCGCCCGCACGCGGGGCGAGACGGCGCAGGAACTCGCCGCGACGTTGGCGGCACGCAAGGAGCTCGGCCCGGAGTACGAGGAAGCGCTCGTGGAGTCGTTCCTCGACAAGGTCGAGCGGCGGATGCGGCGGCGGGACGGGGAGGAACAGGTCGTCGCGGCGCGGGTGCCCGGGCCGCCGCCGACCAGGGGACCCGCGCCGGCGGCGGGGTCCGGGTGGGGCGACCGGTACGGGTTCGGGGTGGTGTCGCTGGTGCTGGCGGTGCCGCTGTCCGCGATCGGAGCGGGGACGTCGGGGCTGCCGGGGCTGCTCGTCGCCTGGCTCGGCATCGTCGGCGTCAACGCCGTCCACGCCACCCGCGGCTTCGCCCCCTCCCGCCGCCGCCCCTGACCGCGGCGACCACCGCCCGGCCGCACGCTTTTACCCCCGCGGGCAACCACGCCGCGGGACGCCGAGGGTCCTCCCCTGCGCCCACGCTGCGGCCAGGGGCCCGTGTGCACGGTGCCGTCGGCTCGGGCCAGGCGCTCCGCGCCGCACGCGGAGCACGGCTGCCGGAGGGCGGGGAAAAAACGGGGCGCCGGAGGGCGGGGGAGACGGGGCGGACAGGCGCGCCGGCCGGAGAGCTTTTCGCGGGGCCGTGAGGGATCGGAGCCGTACCCAGGTGCGTGGGCCCGTGGAGGGCGCCCCGGGGGTGGTCAGACCGAGGCGCGGCGTTGGGCTTCGGTCACGAGGCGGGTGGCCTCGGCGACGGCGCCGTCGTCGGGGGCCACCGCCGCGAGGTCGTGCGCGGCGACCGTCAGCTGGTCGGCGACCGCGAACATCCCCGCGTCGGGCATCTCCCGCGGCGCCAGGCCCGGCGCCTCCAGCCGCTGCGCCCGCGCGGCGAGCTCCCGGGCGACTCCCAGGGCCTCCCCGGCGGCCCCCCGCTGCAGCCGGCTCTGCGGCGCCGCGCGCAACCGGTCGGCGAACTGTTCCACGGCTCGGGTCAAAGGCGTCGTATCAACCACACCACGAGCCTAGCCCGCCCCCGCCCTTCCCCCCGTCCACCGCCCGCCTCAGGCTCGCCTCACGCCCCGCGAACGCCGGAAGGGCCCCGGGGAAGCCCCGGGGCCCTTCCTCACGCGTCGGGCGATCAGTCGCTGCTGTTCAGGATCGCGATCAGACGGAGGAACTCCGTGTAGATCCAGACCAGGGTCAGCGTCAGACCGAAGGCGGCCATCCACGACTCCTCGCGCGGGGCGCCGTACGCGATCCCGTCCTCGACCTGCTTGAAGTCGAGGGCCAGGAAGCACGCGCCCAGGAGCACGCCGATGATGCCGAACATGATGCCCATGCCGCCGCTGCGGAAGCCGAGGCCGTCACCGCCGCCGAAGACGGCGAACAGCATGTTGACCATCATCAGCAGGACGAAGCCCAGCGCGGCCGCCATGACGAAGCCGGCGAAGCGCCGGTTCACGCGGATCCAGCGCATCTTGTACGCGACCAGCACCGCGGTGAAGACCGCCATCGTGCCGAGCACGGCCTGCATGGCCGCGCCGCTCGCGATGTGCGTGTCGACGACGCTGGACAGCACACCGAGGAAGACACCCTCGAAGGCCGCGTAGGTCAGGATGAGCGCGGGCGAGGCCTTGCGCTTGAAGGACTGGACCATGGCCAGCACGAAGCCGATCAGGGCCGCGCCGATGGCGATGCCGTACGACCGGTTGATGTTGGCCATGTCGACCGGCAGCAGCGCCCAGGAGAGGGCGGCCGTGACGATCAGCACGCCGAGCGTGCTCGCCGTGCGCATGATGACGTCGTCCATCGTCATGCGGCCGGCGGTGACCGGGGCCTGCTCGGGCGCGCCGTAGGCGGCGTCCGGCTGGGCGTAGGGGTTCTGCGCGTACGGGTTCTGCGCGTAGGGGTTGGCACCCTGCGTGCCGACAGCTGCTCCCCCGGCCTGCGGCGCGGTGTTGAAGCCCGCGTAGCCGTTGTCGCGGCTGAACCCCCGTCGCGAGAAGACCGGGTTGCTGCTCCTCATTTCACTCCTCCATGGCCACCCTGCGTGGCCTTGGCCTCAAGAGTAATGGACAGGCAAAAACATGGCTCTACTGCCTGGGTAGGATCTTTCCCTCCCCCTTGCCACGGCGCAACGGTTTACGCCCTGTGCTTATGCCCGGTCGGGCGAACGGAATCCCGCGGCTCCCCGCGCGTCCTCACGCGCGCGTCGAGCCCTGCCGGGCCGGCTCGTGGACCGGAGGGGGGTTCACCCGGCGGCGGCGACGGCGCTTGAGCATCGCCCAGGCCCCGCGCACCCCGCCCGGCGAGGCCGCCGTCACCTCGGTGCCCGCCTCGCCGGCCGCCTCGGCGGCGGCCCGGGCCACCGGCAGGAAGCCCTCGTCGCGGGTGGCGTCCGGCCGCTCCTCCTCGGCGGGCCACAGCCCCAGCGCCGCGCACACGGTGGGCAGCACCGCCATGGCCGCCGTCTGGTAGCCCTCGGCGGACGGGTGGTAGGCGTCGGGCCCGAACAGCTCGCGCGGGTGGGCGGCGAACTCGGGGCCGAGCAGGTCGCCCAGCGAGACGGTCCGCCCGCCCTGTTCCACCGTGCCGATGGTCTGGGCGGCGGCGAGCTGCCGCGAGGTCCGCCGGGCCAGCCAGCGCAGCGGCTGCTGGATGGGCTCGATGGTGCCGAGGTCCGGGCAGGTGCCGACGACCACCTCCGCCCCCGTGGTCCGCAGCCTGCGCACGGCGGCCGCCAGGGAGCGCACCGAGCGGGTGGCCGGGGTCCGGCTGGTGACGTCGTTGGCGCCGACCATGATCACGCACACGTCCGGCGGCCCGGCCTCCTCGGCGACCGCCTCGGACACCTGCCGGTCCAGGTCGTCGGAGGTCGCGCCCGGCACGGCCACCACCCGCAGCAGCACCGGCTGCTCGGCGACGGCCGCCAGCCCCGAGGCGAGCAGCGCGCCGGGGGTCTGGCCCGCCCGGTGGACGCCCTGCCCGGCGGCGGTGGAGTCCCCCAGCATCACCAGCCGCAGCGGCGGGCGGTCCGGGGCGGCGAAACCCGCGCCGTAGAGGCCGTCGGCGGTCGGGACGTGCGGGTCGTGTCCGTTGGTCACCGTGCGCCGGGCCAGGTGGATCTCGGCCAGCAGCAGCCCGGCGGCCGCGGCGCCCGCCAGGCCGACCCCGCCACCGCCGTACGCGGCGCCGGCCGCGATCCGCCGGGCCACGCGTGCCCTCGACATGCTCGACATCCCTCGCCGCCACCTCCTCGTCGCCGACGGGCCCGTCACCGCCCCGTACTCCTTGTACTCCTTGCTTGCCCCGCGGAGGCGGTCCGTCAATCGCGATCGTGACGACTCGGCGACTCTGCGTCAGGGCCCCTGGCGGGCCCGTAGGCTGGGGGCCACCGAATCCATAGACCACAGCGACCGGAGACAACGGTGCGATTCCACGACTCGATGATCAGTCTCGTCGGCAACACGCCGCTGGTGAGGCTCAACAGGGTGACCGAGGGCATTGAGGCCACGGTCCTCGCCAAGGTCGAGTACTTCAACCCCGGCGGCTCCGTGAAGGACCGCATCGCCCTGCGCATGATCGAGGCGGCGGAACAGAGCGGCGAGCTGAAGCCGGGCGGCACCATCGTCGAGCCGACCAGCGGCAACACCGGTGTGGGCCTGGCCATCGTGGCGCAGCAGAAGGGCTACAAGTGCGTCTTCGTCTGCCCCGACAAGGTCAGCACGGACAAGATCAACGTGCTGCGGGCCTACGGCGCGGAGGTCGTGGTCTGCCCGACCGCCGTCGACCCTGAGCACCCGGACTCGTACTACAACGTGTCCGACCGCCTGGTCCGGGAGATCCCCGGCGCCTGGAAGCCGGACCAGTACTCCAACCCGAACAACCCGCTCTCCCACTACCACTCGACCGGCCCCGAGCTGTGGGAGCAGACGGAGGGGAAGATCACCCATTTCGTCACGGGCGTGGGCACCGGCGGCACCATCTCCGGCACGGGCCGCTACCTGAAGGACGCGAGCGACGGCCGCGTCAAGGTGATCGGCGCCGACCCGGAGGGCTCGGTCTACTCCGGCGGCTCCGGGCGCCCGTACCTGGTCGAGGGCGTCGGTGAGGACTTCTGGCCCAGCGCCTACGACCGGACGGTGGCCGACGAGATCGTCGCCGTCTCCGACAAGGACTCCTTCCGGATGACGCGCCGCCTCGCCAAGGAGGAGGGCCTGCTGGTGGGCGGCTCCTGCGGCATGGCCGTGGTGGGCGCGCTCGAGGTCGCGAGGAAGCTCGGCCCGGACGACGTGGTCGTGGTGCTGCTGCCGGACAGCGGCCGCGGGTACATGAGCAAGATCTTCAACGACGAGTGGATGGCCGACTACGGCTTCCTCGAGGACGCGGGCCCGAGCGCGCGCGTCTCCGACGTGCTGAACGACAAGGACGGCGGCATGCCGTCGCTGGTGCACATGCACCCGGACGAGACGGTCGGGCAGGCCATCGAGGTGCTGCGCGAGTACGGCGTCTCGCAGATGCCGATCGTGAAGCCGGGGGCGGGTCACCCGGACGTGATGGCGGCGGAGGTCGTCGGCTCCGTGGTCGAGAAGGAGCTGCTGGACGCGCTGTTCACCAAGCGGGCGGAGCTGAACGACCCGCTGGAGCGGCACATGTCGGCTCCGCTGCCGCAGGTGGGGTCCGGTGAGCCGGTCGAGGACCTGATGGCGGTGCTGGGGTCGGCCGACGCGGCGATCGTGCTGGTGGACGGCAAGCCGACGGGCGTCGTCAGCCGGCAGGACCTGCTGTCGTTCCTCGCCAAGGGCGGGGAGCGCTGACGGTCCGCCCTCGGCGCCGGCCCCGGCCCCGGTTCCGGTGCGGGGCCGCGTTGCGGTAAGTGGTACTCGCGCGTCATGTGCGCGCAGCACGGGCTTAACACGGGTCCGGCATCGTGGTGGTCGTCGGTGAGGGCGGGAGCGGCTCCCCGTGACTCGGCCGACGTGCGCGATGCCCGGTCCTGACCCGGTTCCGCGTCATCGCGGGAACCGCCGTCGTCCCGGCCCCCCGTTCCGCGGGGGGTGCGGCGGTTCCCGCGACAGGACCCTCCCCGCGAGCCCGCGCCGCCCTGCGGGCGGCCGGGTCGCCACCGCAGCGCGGCGCAAGCACAGCCCGGCGGACTCCTCCCGGTACACCGGTCCCACCCCTCGCCACCCTGCGGGCCATCGTGCCGCTGGGCGGCACGGGTGGGCGCAGGGCGGTGCGTAGGCACGCCGCGGCTCGCCCCACCGGGGCGTGGCCTTCCGGGAAGGGGGGCGGGTCAGCGGCGGGCGGGGGTGCCGTGGGGTGGGGTCAGAGGGAGGCGATGACGCGGTCGGCGAGGACGCAGACGTTGTCGGTGGGGCCGCAGGTGAAGGTCAGCACGTAGCCGCCGGAGATGCCGGACCCCCCGAGCAGCGACGGTGTCGCGCCCTCCCGGATCGCGGAGGCGAGCCGCTCCGCGGTCTCCCGGTGCCCGGGCGTGACGCACAGCGTCGTCCCGTCCGCGAACTCGTACACGTCGAGCGTGCCCATCGGGCCGGGCCGGACGTCGGCCAGCGGCGTCTCGGACTGGGCCAGTTCCTCCAGCCGCGCCAGCGTCTGCTCGTCGTCGGCGACGGTCGGCGGCTGCGCCCCCGCGGGCGTGAAGTCGGGGTGGGAGGGGTGGCGCCGCCGCGCCGCGGCCAGTTCGGCGGACTCGCCGTCGCCGCCGTCCGCCTCCAGCTCGAGGCCCACGAAGTCGGCGGGGTGGGGGAGGAAGAACTCGCCGTCCGGCGGGAGCCCGAGCAGCGACCGCGCCTCGGACGCGTCCCGCGCCTCCTGCGCGGCCCAGAAGGCCCGCGCCTCCGCGAGCTCCCGCTCGCGCTCCTCGGCGAGCGCCTCGGCGACGGCCGCGCGTATCTCCTCGGCGTCGGCGGCCGACCGGGCCGCGGGCACCCGCGCACCGCCGCCGTGTCCGGCGAGGGACGCGTCGGCGGGCGCCGCGGCGTCCAGTTCGGCGCGCAGCGCGGCGAACTCCCGGCGCAGCCGCCGGAGGGTGGCCAGGACGGCGACCCCCACCACGCACGCGGCGGCGGAGATGACCAGCAGGGCGGTCTGCATGGCGCTCACTGACGTACTCCCGGTTTCCACGAACAAACGCACCGGACGACGACCGGCGCACCCCCGTACGACTCGACCCCGACTTTCCTACATCGAGTTCTACTGTCGAGCTTGACGCCTGAACGCCCCGGATGTCAGTGCGAACCCCCGCGAATCGGGCGCACGGCGGGGGCGCACCGGCAGGCATAGCGGGTCTGACCTGCGGCTTTCCGGCGGGAGGCGGGGGGCGAGGGAGATAGGTCACATCCTGGCGGAGGTTGGGTCACGGGAAGGCGTCCGTCCCGTGAAGGGATCCGCACACGACGGCCGCGGGCGGGCCGCGCCGTACGCCACGGCCCCGCTCCCGGAAGGGACCGGGAGCGGGGCCGTGGCTGGGCCGTGGCGGGGCCGCGGCGGGTCCACCCGGGCGGGGGCGGGGCGGGTGTCAGCTGAGGCGCTCGATGACCATGGCCATGCCCTGGCCGCCGCCGACGCACATGGTCTCCACGCCGAACTGCTTGTCGTGCCACTGGAGGGAGTTGATCAGCGTGCCGGTGATCCGCGCGCCGGTCATGCCGAAGGGGTGGCCGACCGCGATGGCGCCGCCGTTGACGTTCAGGCGGTCGAGGTCGATGCCGAGGTCCTGGCAGGAGGGGATCACCTGCGCGGCGAACGCCTCGTTGATCTCCCACAGGTCGATGTCCGACACGGACATGCCCGCCCGGTGCAGGGCCTGGCGGGAGGCCTCGACCGGGCCGAGGCCCATGATCTCCGGGGAGAGGCCGGAGACGCCGGTGGAGACGATGCGGGCGAGCGGGGTCAGGCCGAGCTCGCGGGCCTTGGTGTCGGACATGATCACCAGGGCGGCGGCGCCGTCGTTGAGCGGGCAGCAGTTGGCGGCGGTGACCAGGCCGTCGGGGCGGAAGACCGGCTTGAGGCCCTGCACGCCCTCCAGGGTGACGCCGGCGCGCGGGCCGTCGTCCTGGGAGACCACGGTGCCGTCGGGGAGGGTCACCGGGGTGATCTCGCGCTCCCAGAAGCCGTTCTTGATGGCCTGCTCGGCGAGGTTCTGCGAGCGGACGCCGAACTCGTCCATCTCCTGGCGGGTGACGCCCTTGAGGCGGGCCAGGTTCTCCGCGGTCTGCCCCATCGCGATGTAGGGGTCGGGGAGCAGGTCGTCCTCGCGCGGGTCGTGCCAGGTGGTGCCCTCCTGCTGGGCGACCTCGGCGGTGCGCGCCTCGGCGTCCGCGAACAGCGGGTTGCGCGTGTCCGGGAGGCTGTCGGAGTTGCCCTTCACGAAGCGGGACACCATCTCGACGCCCGCGGAGATGAAGACGTCGCCCTCGCCGGCCTTGATGGCGTGCAGCGCCATGCGGCTGGTCTGGAGGGAGGACGAGCAGTAGCGGGTGACGGTGCAGCCCGGCAGGAAGTCCATGCCCATCTCGACGGCGACGATGCGGCCGAGGTTGTTGCCCTGCTCACCGCCGGGGAGGCCGACGCCCAGCATCAGGTCGTCGATGTCCCGCGGGTCCAGCTCGGGCACCTTGGCCAGCGCGGCCTGGACGATGGTGGCGGCCAGGTCGTCCGGGCGCAGGTCCTTGAGGGAGCCCTTGAAGGCACGGCCGATGGGCGAGCGGGCGGCTGAGACGATCACGGCTTCGGGCATCACGGCTCCAGTGGCGTACGCGGCGGATTGGGTCGGGCTTCCTGGGAAGTTACCGGGCCGTACCCGCCCGGTCACCGTGATGGCGGTGTGACACCGGCCGCATTTTTCTAAGCGCTTGCTTTGTAGTTGGGACGGGCGCGCGCGGCGCCGTGGCCGGCACCTCCGCGGAGGTGTCGTGGACGGCGCCTCCGCGGTGCGGTGTCAGGCGCGGAAGGTCCGGCCGCCGATCTCCCAGGCCAGCGGCGTGGTCAGGTCCAGGTTGCCGTCGCGGAGGAACCGCCGCAGGGTCGTGTCGACGCGTCCGGTGTCGCTCACGGTCTCGCGCGCCTCGATGGCCTCCCGGTGGGCGTCCAGGAAGGCGCCCAGGTAGGTCTCCTCGGATCCGCCCTCGGCCGGAGTGTCGGCGGCCTCCAACGCGCGTTCGCGCAGCCCGTAGAAGCCGTTCCTCCCGACGCCGGGGCCGTGCAGCACCATCGCGTCGTAGTAGGCGAGCTGCCCCAGGGCCCCGAGGCCGTCCAGCTTGGCCAGGCGGACCGCGGGGTCGAAGTACACCCGGTCGCGTTCGGCCTCCTGGGCCGCGCGGAACTCCTCGGTGCGCGACTCCTCGGCCCAGGCCCGCGGGAATCCGGGGTCCAGGCCCTCGTGGGAGTCCGTGCCGTCCACGGCGCGCAGCGCGGGGAGGTAGCCGGCCAGGCCGTTGCCGGGGTGTTCCTCGGTGTACCGCTCGACGAGTTCGAGCAGGTCGTGGGTGCCCGTGCAGAAGCCGAGGATGCCCGCGGTGTACCCGCGGCCGTCGCCGGTGTCCCGGATGGCGCCGTAGGTGCCGCGCCAGTCGGTGGTGGAGTGCACGGCGCTCGCGACGATCCGCTGCGCCAGTTCCTTCTTCGCCGGCGCGGCGAGACCCGCGGGCAGCCCGGCGATCACCTTGTCGTCCTCGGACTCGGCGGCGTCCTTGGCCTCCTGACGGGCCTGCGGCGCCGCGGACACGGACGGGGCGCCCAGCCCTTCACCGCCTTCGTGTGCGGGCGCAAAAAAATAGGCACCTGCGGTCACCACGACGGGGATGACCCCGAGAAGCAGGCATCCAACACGTTTCATGGGACACACACTAGCCGCGGCCCTGCGGAAGTCATCCTGCCCGGGGCAATTTGCAGGGCAAAGCAAATTACTGACGGTCCTACACGGAGCCCGGCCGACCAACTCCGGTCATCCCATTATGATCTACATACAAAATCGACTTGCGATTCCGATATCAGCCCACCGCACGCGTGCGCTACTCTCAGGAGCCCCGGGCGTAGCGCGACAGCGACGCACCCCCTCTCGCCAGAATTTGCTCTCGCGAAAGTGCGTCAACTCGGGATCGCGAACGCACCCTATCCGTGGTCCTTGGGAGATGTGCGTCGGAGTGGACAACTGGCTTGACCGCGACCAGCCCGGTCGCCGGACGGAGTCGGGCGGATCGCACGCCCGGCACCGGTCCGATCGCATCCCCTCGCCGCGCCGTCCCCGCTCCGCCGTCGGCGCGGGCGCCACGGCCCGCCGCACGTCCGAGGCCGCGCCGGCCTCCGTGCGCCGCCCGGACGAACGCACCGTGCAGCTCAGGACCGTGTCCCTGGAAGAGGTGACCGCGCAGGGGGTGCCCCTCGGCGAGGTGACCGTCCAGCTCAGCGCGGTGACCATAGGCGACCAGCGGCTCGGCGTCCCGGCGAGCGCGGAGCCCGCCGCGCCCGACCACGACGGGCCCGTCTTCGTCGACGTCTCCGGCCGCCGCAGCCGCCGCTTCCGGCTGCTCGGCGCGGTGATCGGCGTGGCCTGCGCCGTGTTCGCCGTGGCCATCGTGGTCACGCTGCTGTCCCAGAACTCCTCCGCGCCCTGGCTCCCGGTGCCGGAGCAGAAGCCGCGGCAGGAGGCGCCGGCCCAGCAGGCCGAGACCACCCCGTCGCCCGGCGCCGTCCCGCCGTCCGCGAGCCCCACCGGGGCGGACGCCCCGGTCGGCGACCCCGGTCCGGGCACCGTGGCCGAGCCCGCCGACGCCGCCTCCCTCCCCTTCCCGTAGAGAACCACCTCCGTGACCCCACCGCGTACCCGCCGCGGGTCCTCCGCCCGCGGCCGCCGGCGCAAGACCCGTCCCTCCCGCCGGGCGCTGCCCCTGCGCTTCGTCCTGCCCTCGCTGCTCCTCGCCGCCCTGACCGTGATGCTGATGGTCTGCGGCTACGTGAACAGCGAGATCCTCGCCGACCACCGGGTCGCCCCTCCGGCCGCCACCGACCAGGTGCCCGACGAGGTCCTGGAGGGCGGGCCGGTGATCGACGCCCGCGCCGGGCAGACCCGGACCCTGAGCGTGCCCGACCACCGCCTGGTCCTCACCTTCGACGACGGCCCCGACCCGGAGTGGACGCCGAAGGTCCTCGACGTGCTGAAGAAGCACGACGCCCACGCGGTCTTCTTCGTCACCGGCACGATGGCCTCCCGCCACCCCGGCCTCGTCGCACGGATGGTGGACGAGGGCCACGAGATCGGCCTGCACACCTTCAACCACCCGGACCTGGCCCTCCAGTCGCAGCGGCGCATCGACTGGGAGCTCTCCCAGAACCAGCTGGCGATCACCGGCGCGGCCGGCATCCGCACCTCCCTGTTCCGCCCCCCGTACTCCTCGTTCGCCGCAGCCATGGACAACGCCACCTGGCCGGTCACCCGGTACATCGGCAGCCGCGGCTACATCACCGTCGTCAACAACACCGACAGCGAGGACTGGAAGCGCCCCGGCGTCGACGAGATCATCCGCCGCGCCACCCCCGAGGGCGGCAAGGGCGCCATCGTCCTGATGCACGACTCCGGCGGCGACCGCAGCCAGACCGTCGCGGCCCTCGACCGGTTCCTGCCGGACCTGAAGGAACAGGGCTACGAGTTCCAGAACCTCACCGAGGCCCTGGACGCGCCGAGCGCGCACAGCCCGGTCACCGGCCCCGACCTGTGGACGGGCAAGGCGTGGATCGTCGTCGTCCAGGCGTCGGAGAGGGTCACCGACGCCCTGGTGGTCGGCCTCGCGATCGTCGGCACGCTGGTGATCGCGCGCTTCGCGCTGATGCTCCTGCTCTCCGGCGCGCACGCCCGCCGGGTGCGCCACAGGAGGTTCAGCTGGGGGCCGCCGGTCCGCGAACCCGTCACGGTGCTCGTCCCGGCGTACAACGAGGCCAAGTGCATCGAGAACACCGTGCGGTCCCTGATGGCGAGCGACCACCCGATCGAGGTGCTGGTCGTCGACGACGGCTCCACCGACGGCACGGCCCGCATCGTCGAGGCCATGCGGCTGCCCAACGTCCGGGTGATCCGCCAGCTCAACGCGGGCAAGCCGGCGGCGCTCAACCGCGGTCTGGCCAACGCCCGCTACGACATCGTCGTGATGATGGACGGCGACACCGTCTTCGAGCCGTCCACCGTCCGGGAGCTCGTCCAGCCCTTCGGCGACCCGAAGGTGGGCGCCGTCGCGGGCAACGCGAAGGTGGGCAACAAGGACAGCCTCATCGGCGCCTGGCAGCACATCGAGTACGTGATGGGCTTCAACCTGGACCGCCGGATGTACGACATCCTCGGCTGCATGCCGACCATCCCCGGCGCGGTGGGGGCGTTCCGCCGCTCCGCGCTGGAACCGATCGGCGGCATGAGCGACGACACGCTCGCCGAGGACACGGACGTCACCATGGCGCTGCACCGTGCCGGGTGGCGCGTGGTCTACGCCGAGAACGCCCGCGCGTGGACCGAGGCCCCGGAGTCCGTGCAGCAGCTGTGGTCCCAGCGCTACCGCTGGTCGTACGGCACCATGCAGGCCATCTGGAAGCACCGCCGTGCCGTGATCGAGAAGGGTCCCTCCGGCCGGTTCGGCCGCGTGGGCCTGCCCTTCGTCTCCCTGTTCATGGTGGTGGCCCCGCTGCTCGCCCCGCTGATCGACGTCTTCCTGCTCTACGGGCTGGTCTTCGGGCCGACCGAGAAGACGATCGTCGCCTGGCTGGGCGTGCTGGCCCTCCAGGCGGTCTGCGCGGCGTACGCCTTCCACCTCGACCGCGAGCGGATGACCCACCTGATCTCGCTGCCGCTGCAGCAGCTCCTCTACCGCCAGCTGATGTACGTCGTGCTGCTCCAGTCCTGGATCACCGCGCTCACCGGCGGCCGGCTGAGGTGGCAGAAGCTGCGGCGCACCGGCGTCGTGGAGGCGCCGGTCGACGGGACGGTCCCCCAGCAGCGGGCGCGGTCCGTCAACGACCGGAGGCCCACCTCATGACCGACGCACCCGTCCCGGGCCGGCGCCCGGAACCGGCGGACCCGTACGGCGTCCGGCCCCCGGCCGACGACGCCTGGTCCACCGGCTCCCCGTACCCGGCCGTCCCCGCGCAGCACGATCCGTACCGCGCCGCTCCCGCCCCCGCCGCGGACCGGCCGTACGCGCCGTACGCGCCGTACGCCGAGTCCTACGCCGACCCGTCCGGCACGCCGTCCCCCCAGCCGCACCCCGGGCAGCCCGGGCAGCCCGTGCGCGGCGCGGACGCGCCCACCGCCGGGGACGCCCCCGCGGACACCGCCGGGGAGGCGTCCGGCCGGCCGGGACGGGACCGGTACCTGGACCTGCTGCGCTCCCTCGCCCTGGTGCGGGTCGTCGCGTACCACGTCTTCGGCTGGGCCTGGCTGACGGTGGTCTTCCCCTCCATGGGGGTGATGTTCGCCCTGGCCGGCTCCCTGATGGCCCGCTCGCTGAAGCGTCCGGCGCCGGGCGTGATCCGCGCCCGCGTCCGCCGCCTGCTGCCGCCGCTGTGGGCGTTCTCCGCCGTCGCGCTGACCCTGCTGTTCGCGGGCGGCTGGGACCCCGCCCAGGACCCGGACGAGGACAGCCCCTGGAGCCTGGTCCGGCTGCTCGGCTACCTGTTCCCGTTCGGCGCGCCGCCCTACCCCGCGGAGGCGGGCGCCCCGGTGGACTGGCTGGAGGCGAGCTGGGCCGAGCAGGCGGTGGGCCCGCTGTGGTACCTGCGCGCCTACCTGTGGTTCGTCCTCGCCTCCCCGCTGCTGCTGTGGGCCTTCCGCCGCGCCCCCTGGCCGACGCTGCTGGCCCCGCTCGGCCTGACGGCCGTCGTCGGCACGGGTCTGGTGACCGTCCCCGGCGAGACCGGCGAGGCGGTCACCGACTTCGCCGTCTACGGCGCCTGCTGGGTGCTGGGCTTCGCCCACCACGACGGCCTGCTGCGCCGGCTGCCGCGGTACGTCTCCGTCTCCCTGGCCTCACTGGTGATGGCGTTCGGCCTGTGGTGGGCCTCCCGCCACCTGGGCCCCGACGGCTGGGACCTCAACGGCATCCCGCTCGCCCAGGCGGCCTGGTCGTTCGGCTTCGTCGCGATCCTGCTCCTCTACTCCCCGTCCTGGCGGGAACTGCCGGGGCGGCTGGCGCGGTGGGACCGGCTGGTGACCCTCTCCAACAACCGGGCGGTCACCGTCTACCTGTGGCACAACCTGCTGATCATGGCGACGTTCCCGCTGATCGACCTGGCCTACCGCCTCCCGTTCCTGCAGAGCGCGCGGGCGGAGAGCGCCCTGGAGAGCACCTCCGACCTGTGGACGTTCGTGCTCGTCTGGCCGCTGCTCGGGCTGGCGGTCCTCGCGTTCGGCTGGGTCGAGGACGTCGCGGCCCGCAGGCGGCCCCGCCTCTGGCCGGCCACCGCCGAGCGGGCCGCCGGGCGGCGGGCGGGGGCGGGGCGGCGCTCCTGAGGAGCCCGGCGCGGACCGCGCCGCCCCGCGCCCGGCGTCCGGCGTCCGGCGGGCACGTCGGGGAAACGCGAAACGGCCCCGAGAGGCCGTTTCCCCAGAGGTCCTGGGTCGGTGCGTGGGTGCCCGGAACCGGACTCGAACCGGTACGCCCCCGAGGGGCAGCGAGGTTTAAGCTCGCCGTGTCTGCATTCCACCATCCGGGCCGATCGCGGGCGCGCAACGAGGCCTGAGCCTAGCGGCGGCACCCCGTTCGAACAGCCGCGCGCCTGCGAAGTTGTCTTATTTTACGGGTCCCTGACGATCCGTCAGACACCGTTCGATCTGTACAGAACCGCCCCCGGCCTGCCGGCCGGCGACCGGGCTCGTCCGAAGATTGACGGGAATCCATCTCTGCCCGTCCGGGTCGCTTTCAGGCCCGGTCCCGGCCCGGTCCCGGGCCCGCGGGAGGCCTTCGCGGCCGTCCACGGGCCCGGGCCGGCGGCTAGGACGCCGTGCAGCTGAGGGAGCCGGACGGCAGGTCGTTGCCCGAGGAGTTGGCCGTGAACCCGAAGGTCGTCGAGCCGTTCACCGGCACCGAGCCGTTGCTGGAGGTGTTGGTCACCGTCACCGCCCCGCCGGAGGTGGTGTGACTGCCGTTCCACAGGCTGGCGATGCTCGTCCCGGTGCCCGGGGTCCAGCCGACCTTCCACCCCTTCATGGCGGTGGTGCCGTGGTTCATGACCTGGACCTCGCCCTGGAAGCCGCCGGGCCAGGAGTTGACCACCTTGTAGTGCGCCATGCAGGACGTGGTGCCCGACGGCGGCGGGGTGGTCGGCGGAGGCGTCGTGGGCGGCGGGGTGGTGGGCGGCGGGGTCGAGCCGTTGCGGATGCCGGTGACCTCGCCGTTGCCGCCGTCGAAGACGATGTCGGAGCAGGAGAAGAAGTTCTCGTTGCTGTCCGAGCGCACCCACTGGACCATCAGCAGCGCGTCACCGGAACGGCCGGACGGCAGCGGGGTGTTCCAGTAGTAGTGGCCGCCGTCCGTGCCGACCGAGCCCGACTGCGGCGGGTTGGTCACGGTGTGGATCAGCGACAGGTCGGACCACTTGAGCTGCTGGGTGGGCGACCATCCCTGACGGGTGATGTAGACCCGGAAGGAGCCCGGGTGGGCGGCCCAGTTGCTGTACTTCAGCTGGATGCTCGCGCCCGAGGTCAGGTGCGTCTTGGGCCAGTCGTTGCGGGCCAGGTTGAAGCCCTTGAAGTCGTACGGGGACCGGTCGCCGGCGCTGCAGATGGTGCCGTCGGGCACGTAGCCCTCACCACGTCCGCCGGCGTTGGAGTCCAGCACCGCGAACCAGTTGTACAGGGACGAGGTGCCGCTCTGGGCGATGGCCGCCGCACAGGCCGGGTTGGTCGGGGCGACCCCGCCCGAGCCGGTGACCGCGTCCTTGTAGCAGAGGTAGGTGCGGGAACCGGGGGACATGGCGACGCCGTGCGCCTCGGCCGGACCCTGGGCCAGCAGCACCAGGCCGAAGCCGGAGAGCAGGGTGGCGAACGCGGTGAACAAGGAGGTCTTGCGCCTGATGCCGCGTAAGCGGCTGGTCGGTCGGATCACGGCAGGTGCCTTTCGCCGGTCATGCCGGAGGTGCGCGCGGCCGGGTCGTCCACCCGAAAGCACGGCATGGGCATGACATAGAGAAACGTGGGGGTGGGAGCGCTCCCAGTTCGGACGATAGGACGACTGTGAACCCCGTGTAAACAGTGCGCGGCACCGAAACATCCCGAAACATCGACGCCCCGGGCCCCGGCGGTCCGAAAAGCAAACGATCGGCCGAAAAGCAACGCACCAACCCGCGGGTAACACGGAAGAGCCCGAGGGGGCTGCCCGCACCACGGACGGTGGGCAGCCCCCTCGGGCTCGTTCCGGTGACCGGAGGTCAGGCCTTCGCCTTCTCCTCGCTCTTGGCCGCCTCGGCGCCCGCGGGCGGGGCCGTGACGGCGGCGGCCGGAGCCGGCTTGGCGGCCTCGTAGAACTCCTCGCGCGGGTGCTCCATGGCACCCAGCGAGACGACCTCGCGCTTGGTCAGCGCGCCGAGCGTCCAGTCCGCGAGGACCCGGATCTTGCGGTTGAAGGTCGGCATGGCCATGCCGTGGTAGCCACGGTGCATGTACCAGGCGAGACGGCCCTTGAGCTTGATCTTCATCTTGCCCATGACGATCATCGCCACGCCCTTGTGGAGACCGAGGCCCGCCACCGCGCCCTTGTTGGCGTGCTTGTACTCCTTCTGCGGGAAGCCGCGCAGCGCCGAGAGCACGTTGTCGCCGAGGACCTTGGCCTGACGCAGCGCGTGCTGCGCGTTCGGCGGGCACCAGGCGTTCGGGTTGCCGGCCGCGCGGCCGACCAGGTCCGGGACCTGGGCGTTGTCGCCCGCGGCCCAGATGTAGTCGGTGCCGGTGGCCTGCAGGGTCGGGGCCACGTCCACGTGACCGCGCGGACCCAGCGGGAGGCCGTAGCGGGACAGCACCGGGTTCGGCTTGACGCCGGCGGTCCACACGATGGTGCCCGCCTCGACCTCGAGGCCGTTCTTCAGGACCACGTGGCCGTCGACGCAGGAGTCCATGGAGGTGGACAGGTGCACCTCGATGCCGCGGGACTCCAGGTGCTGCTTGCCGTACTGGCCCAGCTTCGGACCGACCTCGGGGAGGATCTTGTCCGCGGCATCGACCAGGACGAAGCGCATGTCCTCACGGGACACGTTGCGGTAGTACTTGGCCGCGTCGCGGGCCATGTCCTCGACCTCGCCGATCGTCTCGGCGCCGGCGAAGCCGCCGCCGACGAAGACGAAGGTGAGCGCCTTGCGGCGGATCTCCTCGTCGGTGGTCGAGTCGGCCTTGTCCAGCTGAGCCAGGACGTGGTTGCGCAGGCCGATGGCCTCCTCCACGCCCTTCATGCCGATGCCCTGCTCGGCCAGACCCGGGATCGGGAAGGTCCGCGAGACCGCGCCCAGCGCGACCACGAGGTAGTCGAAGGGAAGCTCGTAGGCCTCGCCGACGAGCGGGGCGACCGTGGCGACCTTGCGGTCCTGGTCGATGGTGGTGACGCGACCGGTCAGCACCTCGGCCTTGCGCAGCACGCGTCGCAGCGGGACGACGACGTGGCGCGGCGAGATGTTGCCGCCGGCGGCTTCGGGGAGGAAGGGCTGGTAGGTCATGTACGAGCGCGGGTCGACGACCGTGACGGTCGCCTCGCCGAAGCGCATCTTCTTCAGAATGCGTTGTGCCGCGTACAGGCCTACGTACCCACCGCCTACAACGAGGATCCTGGGACGCTCCGTGGTGCTCATGGCATCGAGTATCCACCCGGTAAGGCGATGCCCTTCGTGCGCCCCTTCACAAGGTTCCACCGGTGCTCTGCTACACTGCGCGGCCCACGTGATCCAGATCATTGCCGCCACGGGGAACGGTGTGCGCCGCGGCGTCGTTGTCAATGGCCCGTGAGCTGCTCCTTGTCCATGTAAGGACGGTGTGAGGATCACGAAACAGGGATGCGGGCACCTGTGCTCCCGGAGCGTCCGGAACCCCGTCGCACGCCGCGGAATCATCCGTTCCGGCCCGTGCGGGCCGCACTCGGCGGTCCTTGTCGCCCTCCAGGGGCCAATTCCTTGTGAAGAAGTTCACGAAGGTTTTTGACGAGGGACCGACGAGGGACCGACGAGGGACCTCCGCCGGGCCCCAAGGGCCCTGGACGCGCCGCGGCCCGGCGGGCGCCGAAGCGCTCCGCCGGGCCGCGGCGAGCCTGCGTCAGGAGTGGGCGCCCGCCTTGCGGCGGCGGGTGGCGACCACCGCTCCGGCGCCCAGGACCAGCGCGGACGCGGCGGCCAGGGCGACCGGGGTCACCGTGGAACCGGTCGCGGCCAGGTTGCCTCCGGTGCCGCCCTGGGGGGCCGCGCCCGAGGACCCGGTGGCGCTCGGGCTCGCGGTCGTGGTCTGCGTCGGCGACGGCGATGCGCTGCCGCTCGGCGTCGGGTCCGGCATGCTGCCGGCCGGCAGGAGGTCGATGCCGTAGTTCTTCATCGGCCCGTAGAGGCACGGGATCGAGTCCTTGACCGGGTCCGCGGCGAAGGACGCGTGGACGTGGCCCTTCGGGGCGTCCTTGTCGACGGTCAGCCGCATCTTGATCTTGGCGCGCTCGCCGGGCGCCAGGTCCTCGACGACCAGGTCCGGGCTCTCGGCGGGCTCCAGCGCGGTCCAGCCGTCGCCGCTCTTCCACTCGACCTCGAGGTCGTCCTGGTCGGCACCCGGGGTGTCGAGGACGATGAGGGTCAGCGGCTCGACGTCGAGCGTGTGCTCGGTGCCGTTGGTGATCCGGAAGGTGAACGTCACCCGGTCGCCGGCGTACATCTGCTCGGGCAGGCCGATCGCCCGGGACTTCAGCGCCTTGTCGCGCTTGCACTCCTTGGCGGCCGCCAGGGCCTCCTCGGCCTTCTCGAGGGCCGCCTCGGCGGCCTTCTCGGCCTCCCGGGCGAGGTGCAGCTCCGTGCCGGCGTCGACGCGGGCGTCGTCGAGCTCCTCGCCGGCGGCGTCGGCCTTGCCGCGGGCCTCGTCGTGCGCCTGCCGGGCGTCCGCGAGGGCGAGTTCGGCGGCGGCCAGCTCCTCCTCGGCCGCGGCCTTGCCGGCCTCGTCCGCCCCGGCCAGGGCCGCCTCGGCCTCGTCGACGCGCTTCTGGGCGGCGTCGAGCGTGGCCTTGGCCTCGGCGGCGGCCTTCTCGGCCTCCTTGGCGGCGACGGCCAGCGGGTGCGGGTTCTTGGTGTCGGTGAGGGCCTCGACCTTGTCGTTGGCCGCGATGCGGGCGCGGATGGCCTCCGCGTAGACCTCGCGCGCCTCGGTCACGGCGTCGAGCAGGTCCTGGTAGGTCGGCGCGGACTCGGCGACCGCCGTCGTCGGCTCCGCGAACGCCGGCGAGGCGGCGAGCAGGGCGACGGGCGAGGTCATGGCGAGGGCGGCGGCCACTGCCAGGTAACGGCGTCTTTGCACGGGCGTGCCTCCTGGGGCGAACTGCGCGGGCTGCGCGGACTGCGCGGACTGCGCGAACCCGCGCGGACTGCGGGCAGTACGCGCAGTGCGTGAAGTGCGTGAAGTGGTGCGTGAACGGTGCTGCGGAGTGCGTGGGTCCGCCGCCGCTCCGGTCCACGGGGCCCCTCCTCGGGGGCCGCCTGCGTGACGCACGGGACGGTGGCCAACCTCCGCGATTTTAGGAGCGGTTGGCCGAATCCGCCCTGGTCTTTCCCGATGACGGGAACGGCCCCGGCACCGCGGCGCGGGCGCAAACCGGTGCGGACCGGGAGGGTTGCCCTCCCGGTCCGCACCGGTTGTGTGAGTCATGTCATGCGGCGGGCCGAGGGGCGCTCAGGCGATGCCGTCGGGCATCGCCTACAAACCACCACTGCCGCTCTACCTGCGGGTGCGTGCGGGCCCCGCGCCGCGTTCCGGCCACGATGCCGGACGGCCCTGCCGCCTGTCGGCCGGATCCGCCATGCTGGGGATGAGCACGAAGCGGCCCGCCCCAGCTGCCATGGGGCGGGCCGCTGCCGCGTCCGTCAGATCCGGCCTTCGGCGACGGCGGAAACGAACGCGCCCCACCCGTGGTCCGGGATCAGGAACGCGGGCCCGCAGTCCTGCTTGCTGTCGCGGACGGCCACGGCCTGGTCGACAACGCCGACCTCCACGCAGTCCCCGTTGGCGCCGGAGTAGGACGACTTCCGCCAGGTCGTGCTGAGCGTGGTCGAGTCCTTGGTCATCGCGATTCCTTCATCTCTGCGATCTTCTCTGCGGACTTCTCGGGCGACAGCGCGGTGGCGCGCAGCCGCTCGAACGCGTCCCTGTACACGCCGACCTGCCGTCTGTCTTCGACGTACAGCATGGACGTGAGCCCTTCCGTCAGGCCCACGTCCAGGTCGGCGTGATCCCCGAATCCGAGGATCGAGTAGGAGCCCATCTGGCCGACGTGCGGCGGCGCGTCGATGGGCAGGATTTGTAGCGTGATGTTCGGCCGCCGGCTGAGGGAGAGGAGTCGGCCGAGTTGGTCGCGCATGACGCCGTCGCCGACACACCGCGTGTGGAGTGCGGCTTCCCCCACGATGGCCCACAGGTTGAGCGGGGTGTCGTGGCTGAGCACGGCCTGCCGGGCGAGGCGCACTTCCACGAGCGCGTCCACGCGGGCTTTCACGGCCTCGGTCATGCCGACGCTGGTGATCAGCTCTCGCGCGTAGTCCCCGGTCTGGAGCAGGCCGGGGATGACGCCTATCTGCCAGGTGCGGACCGAGGTGGCTTCGGCTTCCAGGCTGATCAGGTCTTCGTACTCGGGCGTGAGGATCGACCGGTAGGACTGCCACCAGCCGCGGCGGGAGCCCTCGCGGGTGAGGCTGAGGAGTGCCTCGCGTAGCTCTGCGGTGACGTCACGGCCGAGCTCGGCGTACAGATCGAGTACAGCATCCACGTCGCCGGAGCGTGCCGCGTTGCGGGCGTTCTCCCACCGGCTCAGCTTGCTGGCGACGACCCGGCCGCCGCTCTTCTCGGCGACCTCTTCGAGTGTCCAGTCTCCGCGCAACTCGCGGAGCTTGGCCCCCAGTCGGCGCCGGCGCACGGTCGGTGCACTCACGTCGTCTCCCCTCCGGTCCTGGTCAGTCTGCCGGGCGTCGTGCCGCCATGTCACCTCGGTACCGGCCGCGTTCGAGGGCTACCGAGCGTCATATGCAATTTTCTACGAATGGGTGAACCGTATTGCACTCCGAGTGATTTGAGGAGCACTCTGGATAGGCGACTGCTGCCGTCCGACCCGCAGTCGGCGCGACGGGCACGTCTGTTCGCCGAGGACTACCTGCGGGCGACCGTGCCCACCGCGTCGGACGACTACGTGGACGCCGTCCGCCTGATCGTCTCCGAGCTGGTCACCAACGCCTGCCGCTACGGCACTGAGCCAGGCGACTCGGTCCGGCTGGTCGTCACGACGGCCGACGCCGACCGCACCCGCATCGAGGTCCACGACACGGTCCGCCGGCGCCCGGTCCGACGCCCGGAGTCGCCGGAGCGCGGCAGGGGTCGCGGCCTGGAGATTCTGGACGTGCTGTGCCCCAGCCTGTGGGGGGTCTCGGAACGCCCGATGGGCAAGATCGTGTGGGCGGTGATCCGATGCGAGCGCTGACCGGCTGGGCGCTGACGCCCCCGACTCCGCGACAGCTGGCCATCGGGACGAGGCTCGGCGTCCACAGCGTCCAGTGCCCCGACTGCCGCGCCCACCGGCCCTGCGACATCGCCGGCGAGTGGGCCCGCCCCCTGCTCGACGCGCACCACCGACGCTGACACGGGTCGCCCCGAGGTGTAGAGGACCCCGGGCCGACCCGCGGCAGC
Organism: Streptomyces sp. NPDC002640; assembly: GCF_053592575.1. Lineage (NCBI taxonomy): Bacteria > Bacillati > Actinomycetota > Actinomycetes > Kitasatosporales > Streptomycetaceae > Streptomyces > Streptomyces sp. NPDC002640. Next base: position 79,873 of record NZ_JBSFVZ010000003.1, read on the forward strand.
AGATTACGTGACGGCCGCGGGCCGCTCCTAGACTGAGCGGCCCGCCAAGGAAGGACAGCACCATGCGACCCGCCCGGTTCCAGACGTTCCTACTCGACACGTTCCGCGCCGCTGGCATGAAGGCCCAGTCGCTCGCCGACGCGGGCGACAGCAAGCACCCCTTCGGTGTGGCTGTCGCCGGGCCGGGCGGCGAGTCCCGGTGGCAGATCACCGGGCAGCTCGCGGAGGGGGAGCGGCACGAGCACGCCGAGGCGCCCATGGAGGGTGACCCGGCGGCGTGGACGGACGCCGGGCCGGACGCCGGGCCGGACGCGTGGCTGGCCGCGGTGATCGGCCGTGTCGAGTCGCCGGAGATCGCCCGCATCGACCGCTGGTCGGCGCGCGAGGGCTCGAAGGCGGACCGCGAAGGGCTCACGATCTTCTTCCACAGCGGCGCGAGGGCGTACGTGCGGAAGATCTAGCCCTCCCCGCTCGGCCGAGAAGGTTGGGCGGGGAGTGCACCACGGCACCACCAGTCAGCACCACCACGTCACCGTGAGGGAGTACGACATGGGATGCACGCACCAGCACTACCCCGGCGAGCGCCGGGACCCCGCCCGCTGCGACGGCAACTGCCCCGTGTGCGGGGCCGGCGTCGGCAGCCAGCCCGGCGAGCCGACCACCATCCACCAGGCGGCGGGCAGCCGCGAGACGTGCCCGGGGTCGGGCGCCCCGGCACTGTGATCTGACCGCCTGACGTGCCACAGGGCCCCCGGCTACGGCTGGGGGCCCGTTCTCGCCACCAGGACCGCGCCGGGAACGCTGAGGGCGTGCGCGACGGCGTACAGGGCGTCGATGCCGACTGCGTGCCGGCCGCTCTCCAGCCGAATGACGGTGCGGACGCCAAGTCCAGCCGCGTGGGCGAGGCGTTCCTGGGAGAGGCCGAGCGGCGCCGCTCGGCTCGGACGCGATCGGCGAGGAGGTGCCGCCACGCGTCGACCGGAATGGCGAGACCCCGGGCACCATGCGGTGCCCGGGGTCTACTCGCTTCAGCCGCTACAGCGACTTCTCCCTGATCACGTCCTCTGCCGTTTTGTAGGCGATGCCGTCGAGGATGTCGTGCTCGCTGACCACGACCTCCTCCGCGCCGATCCGCTCCATGATCGCCTGCAGCACCAGGGCGCCCGCGCCGATCACGTCGACCCGGCCCGGGTGCAGCGAGGGAATCTCCGAGCGCTCGGCGTGGGTGGAGCGCAGCAGCCGCCCGGTGATCTCGCGGACCCGCTCGTAGCCGACGCGGGAGTGGTGGATGGCCCGCGAGTCGTACTCCGGCAGGTCCTGGGCGATGGCCGAGACGCTGGTGACGGAGCCGGCCAGACCGACCAGGGTGCGGGCCTCGCGCAGCGGCACGGTCCGCTCGGCGAGGTCCAGGGCGGCCTCCACGTCGGCGCGGATCGCGGCGATCCGCTCCTCGGTCGGCGGGTCGACGACCGCGCCGCCGTCCACCAGGTGCCGCTCGGTCATCCGCACGCAGCCGACGTCGACCGAGCGCGCGGCGCGGACCTGGTCGTCGCCGACCACGAACTCGGTGGAGCCGCCGCCGATGTCGACGACCAGGAACGGCTTCTCCAGGTCGGTGCGGCCCGCGAGTTCACGGGTCGCGCCGGTGAAGGAGAACTCGGCCTCCTGGTCACCGGTGATCACCTCGGGCTCCACGCCCAGGATGTCCAGCACGCCGGCCACGAACTCGTCGCGGTTCTCGGCGTCGCGGGAGGCGGAGGTGGCGACGAAGCGGATCCGCTCGGCGCCGTGCTTCCCGATGACCGCCGCGTACTCGCGGCAGGCGGCGAAGGTGCGTTCCAGCGCCTCGGGGGCGAGGCGGCCGGTGCGGTCGACGCCCTGGCCGAGCCGGACGACGGTCATCCGGCGGTCCAGGTCGGTCAGCGTGCCGGTGGCCGGATCGCAGTCGGCGACCAGCAGCCGGATGGAGTTCGTACCGCAGTCGACGGCGGCGACCCGGGTCACTTGCCCTCCTCCTCGGCGGGCCGGGCGGCGAAGTACCCGGAGCCGTCCTCCGTCGTCTCCACGACGCCGCCCTCGCCCGCCTGCGGGACGCACCCCTGCGGCGTGACGCACGGGCCCTTGCGCCACCACTCGGGCAGCATGGCGATGGCCTCGTCGCCCAGCGGGTTGACGCCGGGTCCGGCCGCCAGGGAGTGGGCGACCAGGACGTGCAGGCACTTGACCCGGTCCGGCATGCCGCCCGCGCTCGGGAAGCCCTGCAGCACCTCGATCTCGTCGCGGCGGCGGATGTAGTCCTCGTGGGCGGCCCGGTAGGCGGCGGCGAGCTCCTCGTCGGTGCTCAGCCGCTCGGTCATCTCCTTCATGACGCCGTCCGCCTCCAGCGTGCCGATCGCGGAGGCGGCGCGCGGGCAGGTCAGGTAGTACGTCGTCGGGAAGGGCGTGCCGTCCGGCAGCCGCGGAGCCGTCTCCACGACGTCCGGCTGTCCGCAGGGGCAGCGGTGCGCGATGGCGCGCAGACCGCGCGGCGGGCGGCCGAGCTGGAGCTGGAACGCCTCGACGTCCGCTTCGGTGGGCTCGGTGCGCGGGGTGGAGGGCGGGGGCGTTTCCATGCCGGGGATCAGTCTCTCTCGGTCTTCTGCTGCGGTCTTCTGCTGCGGTCTTCTGCTGCGGACGGAAGTCTTGGGGCGGGGCCTCGGGCGACGGCTCCGGGACGGTGGTCCAGGGGGACAGTCTCTCAGGCACGCGCCCCCGCCGACGGCCGGCCGGGGCGGCCGTGCGGCGGCGTGGGGGTCAGCTCGCGGCGTCGGCCCGGTCCACGTCGTCCCAGAGGACGGCGTACCAGGGGCGTTCCGCGACGGGCCGCCCGGTGTCCCGCCGCGGGGCGGCGGAGCCGCGCACGGTGAAGCCGCTCTCGCCCGGCCGCAGGTGGTGCAGCCGCTTCCGGATCTGCTGCTCGGCGTACGCGTCGTCCTTCCACCGCGCCTTGAGGTCGCGCAGGTCCTTCACCCGCTCGCGGGCGGCGTCGCGCTCCTCCTCCAGCTTCGCGACCTCGGCGCGCTGGGAGACGTACTGCCGGGTCGGGTAGGCCAGGGCGACGACCAGGGTGCACAGCACCAGGGCGAGCAGCGCGGCGCGGCCGGTGAGCCGGGAACGGCGTGCCTGACGGCGGGTCTGGGAGCGGTAGACGCGGGCGGCGGTCTGCTCACCGAGCAGCCGCAGCCGGGTGGTCGTGGAGAACCGGTCCCGGTTCTGCGCCATCTTCTCCGCGCCTCCCCGTGGCGTGCCGTGTGCGGCGTGCCGTGTGCCGTGTGCCGTGTGCCGTACGTGCTTTTCCTGCTCTTTCCCCGCACACGGTACGTGACGCCGGGACGCCGTGGGGCGCGGACAGGGGCGTGCCCCCGGAGCCGGGGCTCCGGGGGCACGCGAGGGGCCGTCGGGCGGGTCAGCCCTTGAAGCGCGGGAAGGCGCTGCGGCCGGCGTACACGGCGGCGTCGTCGAGGATCTCCTCGATGCGCAGCAGCTGGTTGTACTTGGCGACGCGCTCGGAGCGGGCCGGGGCGCCGGTCTTGATCTGGCCGCAGTTGGTGGCGACGGCGAGGTCGGCGATGGTGACGTCCTCGGTCTCGCCGGAGCGGTGGGACATCATGCACTTGAAGCCGTTGCGCTGGGCCAGCTCGACGGCGTCCAGGGTCTCGGTCAGGGAGCCGATCTGGTTGACCTTGACCAGCAGGGCGTTGGCGGCGCCCTCCTCGATGCCGCGGCCGAGGCGCTCGGGGTTGGTGACGAAGAGGTCGTCGCCGACGAGCTGGACCTTGTCGCCCAGCTTCTCGGTGATGACCTTCCAGCCGTCCCAGTCGTCCTCGAACAGCGGGTCCTCGATGGAGACCAGCGGGTAGGACGCGACGAGCTCCTCGTAGTACTCCGTCATCTCGGCGGCGGAGCGCTCCTTGCCCTCGAAGAGGTACTTGCCGTCCTTGTAGAACTCGGAGGCGGCGACGTCGAGGGCGAGGGCGATCTGCTGGCCGGGGGTGTAACCGGCCTCCTTGATCGCCTCGAGGATCAGGTCCAGGGCCTCGCGGTTGGAGCCGAGGTTCGGGGCGAAGCCGCCCTCGTCGCCGAGGCCGGTGGACAGGCCCTTGGTCTTCAGCACCTTCTTCAGCGTGTGGTAGACCTCGGTGCCCCAGCGCAGGGCCTCGGAGAAGGACTCGGCGCCGATCGGCGCGATCATGAACTCCTGGATGTCCACGTTGGAGTCGGCGTGCGAGCCGCCGTTCAGGATGTTCATCATCGGCACCGGCAGCAGGTGCGCGTTGGGGCCGCCCAGGTAGCGGAAGAGCGGCAGGTCGCTGGCCTCGGCGGCGGCGTGGGCGACGGCGAGGGAGACGCCGAGGATGGCGTTGGCGCCGAGCGAGCCCTTGTTGTCGGTGGCGTCCAGGTCGAACATCGCCTGGTCGATCAGGCGCTGCTCGGTGGCGTCGTAGCCGACGAGCTCCGGACCGATCTGCTCGATGACGGCGAGGACGGCCTTCTCGACGCCCTTGCCGAGGTAGCGGTTCTTGTCGCCGTCGCGAAGCTCGATGGCCTCGAAGGCACCGGTGGAGGCGCCGGACGGGACGGCGGCACGACCCGTGCTGCCGTCGTCGAGGCCGACCTCGACCTCGACCGTGGGGTTGCCTCGGGAGTCCAGGATTTCCCGGGCTACGACGACGTCGATGGACGGCACGAGCATCTCCTTCTGGGATGTGACGCGGGTGGCGCCGGACCACCTGGTCCGGCACGGGGTGCACAGCCTCCGTGGCTCTGCGAGACCGAGCCTAACCGGCCGGGCGGGATCGGCCAGCCGGTCACCCCCTGTACGGAGGGGTAACAGGAGATTAATTGTTCCGGCTCGAAACAAAAAGCCCCGGAGGCGGATCCGCCGGAAACGGCCCCGCCCCCGGGCGCGTGGTGACGCGCCCGGGGGCGGGGGTTCGTGCGACGGGCGGACCGGTGACCGGTCAGCTCAGGTGGAGCATCTGGCCCGGGTAGATCAGGCGCGCATCCTCGACGACGTCCTTGTTCAGCTTGAAGAGCTTCTTCCAGCCGCCCTTGATGTCGTGCTCCTCGGCGATCAGGCTGAGCGAGTCGCCCTTGACGACCTTGTACTCGCCGTCACCCTTGAGGACCTTCTCGCCGGTGGGCGTGGTGACCTTCTCCTGCTTCTTCGGCTGCTCCGCCTTGGCGGGCTGGGCCGGGGTCTCCTCGGCCTGCGGCGCGGGGGCCGGAGCCTCCTGCTGCGGGGCCTCCTGGGCGGGGGCCTCGGCGGCGCCGCCCTGGTAGGGAGCGCTGGAGAGGCCGGTGCCGCAGTGCGGCCAGGCGCCCGGACCCTGCTCGGCGAGAACCTTCTCGGCTATCTCGATCTGCTGGGCCTTGGTGGCCTGGTTGGCCTGGGCGGCGTACTGGGTGCCGCCGAAGCCGGCCCAGGTCTGGCTGGTGAACTGCAGACCGCCGTAGAAGCCGTTGCCGGTGTTGATGGACCAGTCGCCGCCCGACTCGCACTGGGCGACGGCGTCCCACTCGGACTCGGTGGCGGCGGACGCGGTGCCCGCCGTCAGCAGCGGGGCGGCCACGACCGCGCCGGTGAGACCGGCGACGGCGAGAGCGCGCTTGGCCTTGGACGGACGACGGTGCTTGCCCTGGCAGGTAAACGACATGGAGGTATCCCCTCACCGACGCCTACGAGGTGAGCTGTCGGGTTCGGGCTATGAGGGTCGCCCGGCCGCACACCTCTCGGTGCGCGGCTTCACCCCTAGCCGTTCCGGCGGTCTGACCACCGGGCCGGCACTTACCTGGTTCCCCCGCTCCTGCCTACGGCGCATGACGCGACGACATGTCCCGTACGGCCGTTGGCAGGATTAGGCGTGACGGCCGCCGGGGCCCGCTGGAGCGAGCGGTTTGACGTTAGCCATGCCGCGGCCGGGATTTCAAAGACGATCAGGTCTTATGAGACCCATCTCTCACTTCTCCGGAATCAGACATTCCGGGACGAAAAGGCGGGTAACTCCCCCGATTTTGCCCGCCTTTCGCCCTTCTCCGTCCGTCGCCCCGGCCGCTACGGGAGGGTGAGGACCATGCCCGAGACCAGGCGGTTCGGGTCGTTCCCGATCAGGTCTCGGTTCTCCTCGTAGAGGGCGCGCCAGCCGCCCTTGACGCCTTCCGACTTGGCGATGGAGACCAGGCTGTCGCCGCCCCGCACCTGGTAGGTGTCCGCGGGGGCGGCGTGCCGGCCCGAGGAGCCGGACCCCGTGCCGGTCTCCTCGGCGCTGGGGCCGCGGTGGCGGCCGGAGCCGGAGGAGGACCCGGTGCTCTCCTCCTGGGCGGCGTCGCCGCCGAACAGCGGAGTGTCGTCCTGGAAGAGGGGGCCGTCGCCGCCGCCGAACAGCGGGTCCTCGTCCGACGGGTCCTCGCCCGAGGTGCCGTCCTGCTCGCCGCCGTCGCCGCGGACCGGGGTGTCCTCGCCGGAGCCGCCCTGGCCGCTCTCGTCCTGGCCGGTGCCGCCCTTGCCGGTGTCGTCCTTGCCGGTGTCGCCGCCGTTGCCGTTCTGGCCGTTCTGGCCCTCGCCGGTCTCGGGCAGGTCCGGGATCACCGGGCTGCCGGTGCCGGTGTCCACCAGACCGAGGTCCTGGCCGAGGCCCAGGAGGCCGCCGTCCTGCGCGGAGCCGGCGCCGGGGAAGAAGCCGTGACCCAGGGCGCCGTTCGCGCCCTCGCCGGAGCGCGCCTGCCCGCGGGCGTCGCCCGCCTCGCCGTCCACCGCGCCCGACTTGTCGCCGTTGCCGCTGTTGTCGCTCTTGTCCGCATTGCCGGTGTCACGGGTGCCGTTCAGGTCGCCGCCGGCGGAACCCCAGCCGGAGGCGGAGCCGTCGAAGGCGCCGGGGCCGGTCACGTCGCCGGTCCGCAACGCGTCCACGCCGGTGTCCACCTCGGCGGCGGGGCCGTCCTCGCGCAGACCGTTCATGGCACCGCACGCCAGCCACGGGGTGGCGCCCTGCTCGGCGAGGATCCGCTCGGCCACCGCGATCTGCTGCGAGCGGCTCGCCTCCGACGGGTTGGAGGCGTACGACAGGCCGCCGTGGTCCTCCCACTGGTCCTGGGAGAGCTGCAGACCGCCGTAGAACCCGTTGCCGGTGTCGGCGCTCCAGGCGCCCCCGCTCTCACATTCGGCGACCCGGTCCCAGGTGGCCCCCTCGGCCGCGCCGGCGCTGGAGGCCGCGAACAGCGGGAGGGCGAGTGCGGAACCGGTCACGCCGGCCGCGACGACGACCGCCGGCGCCTGACGGGGGCGGCGGTGACGACCGTTTCCGGAGAGCATGCGGGTGGCCTTTCGTCGACTACAGGGGCCGCGCCGACCCGGCCGGCATCCCGCCGCAGGGGTCGTCGCGTCTGTGCGGGAAGTTAGCCGGTGATCAACGTTCGTCACAACTCGATGTCGCAAGGAACACACGAACGTCACGGAACTGTCGAAGTGTTGCTTCCACTTCAGTCCTGCTCGGGGGCGAACTCGACCGGAAGAGTTCGCAGGCCACGCATGATCAGCCCGCCCCGCCACCGCAACTCCTGGGGATCGACCGCCAGTTGGAGGTCGGGGAGTCGAGTGAGCAAGGTCGCGAGGGCGGTTCGGCCCTCGAGCCGGGCCAGGGGGGCGCCGAGACAGTAGTGGATGCCGTGTCCGTAGCCCAGGTGCTGGTTGTCGCGCCGGGACAGGTCCAGGGTGTCCGGTTCGGCGAACCGCTCCGGGTCCCGGTCCGCCGCCGCCAGCACCACCAGGACGGGGTCGCCCGCCGCGATCCGCTGTCCGCCGACGGTCAGCGGCTCGGTGGCGAACCGCCAGGTCGCCAGCTCCACGGGGCCGTCGAAGCGCAGCAGTTCCTCGATGCCGGTCTCCAGCAGGCTCTCGTCGCCCGCCGCCAGCGACCGCTGGAGCCGCTCGCGCTCCCCGGGGTGCGTGAGCAGGGCGTAGGCGCCGTTGCCGATCAGGTTGACGGTCGTCTCGAAGCCCGCGAAGAGCAGGATGAACGCCATCGCCGCGGCCTCGTTCTCGGTGAGGTGCTCCCCCTCGTCCGAGGCGCGGATCAGGCCGGAGATCAGGTCCTCGCCGGGCGCGGGCTCCGCGGTCAGCGCCTCGCGCTTGCGGTGGATCAGCTCGGCGAGGTAGCCGCGCATCTTCTTCACCGACCGCGCCACGCCGCCGCGCGGGCCGCCGCCGTGGCGGATCATCATGCCCGCCCAGTCGCGGAAGTCGTCCTGGTCCTCGCGGGGGACGCCGAGCAGGTCGCAGATCGCGTAGATGGGGAGCGGGAACGCGAACTCGTGGATCAGGTCGGCGCTGCCGCGTGCGGCGAACCCGTCGATCAGGGTGTCGGTGAGTTCCTGCACGCGGGGGGCGAACTCCGCGACGCGGCGGGGGGTGAACGCCTTCGACACCAGGCGGCGCAGACGGGTGTGGTCCGGCGGGTCGATGTTCAGCAGGTGCGTCATCAGGTCCGCCTTGCGCTCGCCCGGGATGCCGGTCTTGTTCCGGGCGTGCGCGGGCTCGTCGTGGTGCGCGGGGTTCTTCGACAGCCGGGGGTCCGCGAGGGTCTGCCGGGCGTCGGCGTACCGGGTGACCAGCCAGGCCTCGACGCCGCTGGGCAGCCGGGTGCGGTGCACGGGGGCGTGCTCGCGGAGCCAGGCGTAGGCGGGGTACGGGTCGGTGGCGAACTCCCAGGTGAAGAGTTCCGGGGCGGACGGTTCGGGGTGCGGCTCGTTCACCCCACGACGGTACGCGGGCGCGCGGAGCGGTCCTCACGCGGACCTGCGGGGGGGGCGCGGGCGGCGCGGGGGCGCGGGCGGGCGGTTCCGGTGCGGTGCCGGTTCGGTGCCGCCCCCGGGTGCCGCCGCGGTGCCGCCCGTGCCGCCTCGGGTCGCGCGTGCCTCGCCGCGTGCCCAGGCGCCGTCCGCCGCCGCGGGCCTTGTCGGGCGGCGCGGCGGTCCTCGGCCGAGGTGACCCCGCTCCCGAGCGGTCGGCTCGCGGGGGCGCGCGAGGGCTGGCCGTGCCTCGTCGGCCGCCCGGGCACGGCCGCCCGGGGGCACGGCCGCTCGCCGGGCGGCGGGGCCCGCACCACCGCGCTCGTGCCGAGGGGCGGCGGGGCCTCGCCCCGGTGGGGGCCTGCCCTGGTTCGAGCGCGGCCCGCACCTCACGCGGCGCGGAACACCCCCGGGGCGAGGTCAGGGCGTGGGGGTCGCCTCCGCCGCGTGGATGGCGTCGCGGTAGGCGCGGGCGGCCGCGCGGAGCGCGGACTCGGGGTCGACCCCGGCCGCCTCCGCGCGGACCGCGAGGGTCAGCAGTTCGTACCCCACGCCCTCCCCCGCCGGCAGTGGCGCCTCGAGCCCGGCCTTGCGCGCCCGCGAGGCCAGCTTCGCCGCCAGCGCCAGCGCCGGCTGGCCGAGCGGCACCCCCTCGGTGACCGAGGACCGCTGCTTCTCCACCGCCTTGGTCCGCAGCCAGTGCTCCTCGACCTCTTCCGGCGTCGCCGCGGACTCCTCGCCGAAGACGTGCGGGTGCCGGTGGATCAGCTTGGCGACCAGCCCGCCCGCCACGTCGTCCACCGAGAACGGCTCCTCCTCGTCCTCCTCCGCCATCCGGGCGTGGAAGACCACCTGGAGCAGCACGTCCCCGAGTTCCTCCCGCAGTTCCTCGCGGTTGCCCGTCTCGATCGCCTCGACCAGCTCGTACGCCTCCTCCAGCGCGTACTTGGCGAGGCCCTCGTGGGTCTGCTGCGAGGTCCACGGGCAGTCGGCCCGCACCCGGTCCATGACCTGGACGAGGTCGAGGAGCCGTGCGCCGGGCAGGTCGTAGGAGGCGGGCAGCAGCTCCAGGTCGGGCATCCGCACGCGGCCGGAGCCGGCCATCCGGGCCAGCCCGTCGGTCAGCGCGGGCTCGCCCTCGCCGCCGGCGACGACCACCACCGTGCGCCCGCCGGCCGCCGCGTCGACCAGGTCCGGGGCGGAGAGGGACGCCTCCTCCACCGACACCCCCGCCTCGCGGAGGTACGGGAGCTGCGGGTGCGCGCCGTCCGCGCAGAGAACCCGGTCCGCCTCGCGCAGCACGCTCCAGGCGGGCCAGGACAGCAGGCCGGGGGCGACGCGGTGGCTGGTGGTGAGCAGGACGACGCGGCCGGGGGCGTCCTCTGAGCTGGTGACGTTCACCCTTCGAACGTAACGCAGCGGTGCGACACCCCTGGCCCCGCGGTCCGCCGGCCCGGTCCGTCAGGCGGCTTCGACGTCCCGCACCCACGGGGTCTTGAGGTCCGCCCGCGCGCTCTTCTCCGCGTCCCAGGTGCCGTAGCGCGGGTTGAGGTCCACGCCGAGGTCCTTGGACGACGCGGCGAGCGCCTTGCCGAACTCGGGGGTGTCGGTCGCGGTGCCGAGCCGCTGGGCCAGTTCGCTCGCCGCGACCTGGAGGCGGAGGTTCTCCTCCAGCCGTTCGGGGGCGACGCCGTACTGCTGGAGCCAGGTGGTCTCCAGACCCTGGCGGCCGCCGAGCTGCCGCTCCAGGTTGGTCCGCAGGTCCTGGACCTCCTTGCGGGAGACGGTGACCCCCGCCTCCTCGGCGGCGTGGTGCAGCACCCGGTCCAGGACCATGCCCTGCACGGTGAAGCGGGCGAGGCTGCCGGACTGGGCGACGACCTGCCGGTACTGGTCGTCGTCGGAGACCGCGGCGCGCTGCGCGTCGCGCACCTCGCGCACCCGCTCCTCGACCTGGGCCTGGGTGATCCGCTGCCCGCCCACGACGGCCGCGGCGCCCGGTTGCGACTCGGTCCCGCAGGCGGTGAGCAAAGGCGCCGCGAGGGCGGCGGAGAGGAGGAGCGCGGTACGGCGACGGCGTTGCAAGGAAACCTCCCGTTGGAGTTTGTGCTTCGGTGCACAAAGTCTTGCGATGATCGATGGTAGGCAGCGCGGGGGCTGTGAACCAGCCCTTGGCGCCAACGTCGTGCCAACGATCGGGGACTTCCCGCGCAACGCGCCCCTCGGCGGGCTCAGCCCTCCGCGACCGCCCTGTCACCCTCCTCCGGGGCCACGGCCTGCCCCGGCAGCGCGTCCGCGGTGGCCGGCGACGGGGCGAAGACCTCTTCGAGCCTGCGAGCACCGAGGGCGCGGGAGAGCCACAGGCCCAGCAGTTCGAAATCGTCGCAGGACTCGACCCTCGCCTTGAACTCCCCCGGGACCGGAAAACCCTTGTGCCCCAGCACCAGGAGCAGATCCTGGCCACGCTGCAGCACTCGCCCTTCCTCACGGCCCTCTTCACGGCCCTCTTCACGACCCGCGAGGCGCGCGTCGCCGACGATGGTGCCCCTGATCGGAGCGAAGGCCGAGCTCACCCGTGCCGCTCTCCGGCTTCCCCGATCCGGGTTCCCGCCGTCTCCGGCGACCGAGCCGGCGTGGGAATGCCGTCCACCGTGGACGGCGGGGCGAAGACCTCTTCGAGCGTGCGAGCACCGAGGGCGCGGGAGAGCCACAAGCCCAGCAGTTCGAAGTCGTCGCAGGACTCGACCCTTGCCTTGACCTCCCCCGGGACCGGAAAACCCTTGTGCCCCAGCACCAGGAGCAGATCCTGGCCACGCTGCAGCACTCGCCCTTCCTCCCGCCCCTCTTCACGGCCTTCCTCACGGCCCTCTTCACGCCCCGCGAGGCGCGCGTCGCCGACGATGGTGCCCCTGATCGGAGCGAAGAACGTACTCATCACGGTCCTCCAGATGTCGCGGGCGTACTCCGTGCCCAAGCCGTCCTCGATCAGCCCTGCCCGGATGTCGCGCGCGGCCTTGTCCCGCTCACCGGCCAGCGCCTCTCCCACCGCGACCAGTATGCCCTTGATGTCCGCGTCGCGACTGTGGATCCACACGGAGAACGCCGCGAAGTCCAGGTCCTGCGCCGCCTGTTCGGCGCTGGTGATCCGGGGGACGTTGCCCGGGCCCAGGACGTGGGCGACCGTCGTCTGCGTCGGGAGGCCTCCCACCCCGGTCACCATCGGTTTCGCCGCCCACCTCGCCGTCGCCGCGTCGGTGCACAGGACGAGCAGGACGACCTCGTGCTGGTACTTGTCGCGCAGATAGGCGACGTAATAGGGCCAGGACGTCCGCTTCTCCGCGGAGACACCGGTCTGCGCCTCGACCAGGAGGACGAACGGATCCTTGCCGTCGGGCCGTTTCACCAGCCGCACGGTGTCCATGTCGCGGCTGAACATGGTCGGCGCGCTGGACGCGTCCGTGGGCAGCGGCTCGATCGCCACCCCGCGGGGGAGATCGATGTCGACGATGCGCAGGGCTCGTTCCAGGGCGTCCGGGCAGCGCGGGAGGAAGCCGTGCAGCGTGTCGTGACTGACAGTGGGCATGGGATCACGGTAGGCGCACATGACCGTGACATATGCGGTATGGCCGGAAGTTCACTCGTACGGAGGGGACTGGGCAGCTCAGGAGGGTTCGGCGCGGGCGGGGAGGAGACAGGCCGTCGCGGCGGCGGCTGCCACCGCGCCGGCCGTGAGCAGCAGCGCCCGGTGGTCCGTCACGGCGACCAGGCCGTGCGGCTCCCCAGCGCATCCCACTCCCCTCCCAGACTCCCGAACTCCCGAGCTTCAGGCCCGCCCGGCCGCGGCGTCACCCGTACCCGGGGCGCCAGTCGAGGCGGTGGAGTGCGGGGAGGTCGCCGCGGACCAGGAGGGTCAGGGTGCGGAGGGCCTCCGCGCGGGTGACCCCGGGGAGGTGGCGGGGGCGGGGGTCGGGGTGCTCGAGGTTCTCGAGGACGAGGGTGCCGCCCTGGAACGCGGCGACGGTCCAGCCGGAGTCGTCGTCGGTGACCGACACGTCCGGGTGCTCGTCGTCGCGGGGGCCGTCGAGTTCGGCGAGGAGCGCGGGGAGACCGGCCTCGGTGCCGGTGTCCATGGCGCCGTCCCGGTGGGTGAAGGTGACGGAGACGGCAAAGGCGGAGGCGGAGTTCACGGGCGGGGTCGCGTCCCGGGTCAGCCGCGCATCCGGCCGAGCCACTCCAGCGTGCGGCGGAGGTCGCCCACGAGGGGGTGGTGGGGGCCGTGGAGGCGTTCGACGTCGAGGGCGAGGCGGGCGAGGGTGTCGTGGGCGGCCTGGCGGTCGCCGAGGGCGAGGAGGAGGTGGCCGATGCGGCGGCGGAGGTCGTGGGCGCGGGCGGGGTCGCCGCCGGCGTACGGGTTCTCGTAGGCGGGGAGCAGCGCCCGGTACTCGGCGAGCGCGGCGGTGGCCTCGCCGAGCTGTTCCAGGCACAGGGCGGCGTCGAAGCGGAACCCGAGCGCCTGCGGGTCGTCGTGGCCGGCCTCGGCGGCGCGTTCCTCGGCGAGGCGGCGCAGTTCGGGCAGGGCGCGGCGGTACTGGCCGTCGTCCATGAGGGTGGCCGCGTAGAGCTTGCGGAGGGTGCGGACGACCGGGGAGCGCTCGCCGTGCTGGTCCGCGGCGTCCGGGAGGATCGAGCCGAGGATGTCCACGGCCTGGGTGATCCGGCCGTCGCCGAGGAGCCGCTTGACCTCGTCGACCGCGTCGGCCACGGCCGGCTTGGACGTGACTGGGGCGGCACCGGCGGCCGGTCCGGCGGCGGGGGGCGGCGCGGCGGGCCGTGGCGCGGGGGTGCGGGCGCGGTCCGGCCAGGGGGCGTGCGGGCGCAGGAAGGGACGGGTGGGGTCGAGGGGCGCGCCGCTGGGCAGGCCGCGGTCGGGCAGCAGCGGGAGCAGCGCCTCGTAGACCTCCTGGGCGGATCCCGGGCGGGCCTGGGGGTCCTTCTCCAGGAGCCGCAGCACCAGCCGTTCCAGCGGCTCGGGCACCTCGGGCCGCAGCCGGCGGACCGGCAGCGGCGGCTCGTAGAGGTGGCGGTGGAGCACGCCGAGGGCGGTGGTCCCCGCGAACGGGACCTCGCCGGAGAGGAGTTCGTGCAGCACCACGCCGAGGGCGTACAGGTCGGTGTAGGGGCCGACCGCGCCGCCCATGGCCTGCTCGGGCGCCATGTACGCGGGGGAGCCGATGGGTGAGCCGGTGTGGGTGAGGCGGGTGGTGTCGCTGTCCATCACGGAGGCGACGCCGAGGTCGAGGACGGTCACCGTGCCGTCCTGCTTGACCATGACGTTCCGCGGCTTGAGGTCGCGGTGGACGATCGGCACCGCGTGCACCGCGCTGAGCACCGCGCACAGCTGGGCGGCGACGGCGGTGGCCCACGGCCACGGGTACGGGTCGTGCTCGGCGAGGTGGTCGGCGAGGTCCGCGCCGTCGACGTACTGCATGACCAGGAACAGGTCGTCGCGTTCGCTGCCCGCGTCGTGGACGGTGACCAGGCCGGGGTGGTCGACCTGGGCGGTGACCCGGCACTCGCGCAGGAAGCGGCGGCGCAGCTCCTCGGCCTCGTCGCCGGCGACGCGGTCCGGGCGCAGCAGCTTGACGGCGACGCGGCGGTCGAGGCGCCGGTCGTAGGCGGTCCACACCTGGCCCATGCCGCCCTGGCCTATCAGCGTGGAGAGTTCGTAGCGCCCGGCGACGACGCGGCCGGTCGCGCTCACCTGCCGCCCTCCGGCCCGCCGTCCTGCTTGCGCAGGAGTTCGCTGAGCTCGTCGAGCTCGGCCCGCACCTGGTCGATGCGGCCGCCGGGCGGGGGCGTGGCGGGCGACGTGGACTGCGGGAGGGACTGCGGGGTGGACGGCGGCGTGGCCTGCGGGGTGGGCGTCGCGGGACCGGTGGCGGGGGGCGTCGGGACCGGGGTGGGCGTGGTGCCGCCGGACCAGGTGCCGGGCTGCTGCGGGACGGCGGGGTAGCCGTACGGGCCGGGGGTCCGCGGCGGGTAGCCGTAGCCGGCGCCGGCCGGTGCGACGCCCGGGCCGGGGTACGCCGGGCCGGGGTACGGAACGTCCCGGCGGCGGCGCTCGAAGTGCCGGATCTCGGCGGCGAGATAGTAGGCGATCACCGAGGTCAGGGTGATCAGCAGCAGGGCGGCGCCCCAGTTCTGGGCGGGGGTGTTCTCGCCCTTGTCGGGCCCGGTGACGAGCAGCCCGCCCGCCACGAACGTCAGCACGACGGAGACGACGAACAGCCCCCAGTCCAGGGCCTTGCGGGTCACCAGGGCGAGCCTGAGCATGGGCGCCCACAGCAGCATGCCGATGCTGCCGACCGCGAGCACGACGAACAGGACGCGCAGGAAGACCAGCACCCCGGACGACGGTGACGGCCGGCCCGGCGGGACCGGCTGGGGAAGCGCGTGGCCGTGGCCCTGCATGGCGTCTCCTGCGTTTCTTCACATTGGCTGCCAGCAGGGTACTGGCCGGTCGGACCGCCGGGCCCCGTAGTGCCGGATCCGTTGCCGGATCGCAGCGACGGGCGGGGGCCGGTGCGGGCCTACGTGGCCGGTGCGGGGGCCCGGGCGCGGGGCAGGTGCGTGGCCTCCACCGGGCCGTCGCGAAGGGCGCGGGGCCGTCGCGGAGGCCGGGCGCGCAGCGGACACGGGACCCGGGCACGGGCGCGCAGCCGTCGCGAGGCTCCGGGCGCGCGCAACAGGGCCCGCGCCGAGAGGTTCCCGGTACCGCCAGGGACGCTTCCGCTGCCGAACGGGCGTCAGGCGGGCGGCAGCAGCCTCTCCGTGTGGGAGTCGTAGGAGCCGCGGACCAGGCGTTCGCCGAGCCGGGCGACCTGGCGGAGCGCGCCCTCGAACTCGTCGAGCGCGCGGAACCGGTCGCCGTGGCGGCGCTGTTCCTCCAGCGGCAGCCGCGGCACCCGCAGGCGGCGGACGTCGAGCCGGGTCGCGGTGGAGGCGAAGCTGCTCGCGCGGCGCTGGTTGGCGGTGCCGCGCAGGAGGCCGGCGAGGAACCACGGGTCCAGGGTCTGCGGGTCGGGGCGCAGCAGCACCAGGTTGCGGCCGAGGACGGCGCCGGCCGTCGTCTCGTCGATCACCCGGGCCACCGCGTCGCCGCCGGACACGGGGAGGACGACGTCCCCGGGGCGGGTGATCACGGTGCCGTCGTCGGGGCCGCCGTCGGACCCGCCGTCGCGTCCGGCGCCGCCGGTGTCACCGGCCGCTCCGGTGCGGGTGCCCGCCGGGGCCTGCTGGGCGGCGGAGGCTGCGGCGGCGGCGGTCGCGGAGTCGGCAGGGGCGGTCACGGAGGCGGCAGGGGCGGCGGGAGCCGTGCCGGTGATGACGTCGAGGTCGGTGAGGACCGGCAGGCCGCGGCGTCCCGCGGCACCGCCCGTGACGAGGGTGAGCGCGCCGCCCCGGACCAGCTCGCCCACGGTGGTGACCGGTGCGGGCGCGGGGTCCCCGGACGCCGCGGGGGCGGGCTCCGGCGGGTCGGGGGCGAGTTCGGCGGTGAGCCGCAGCGTCGCGCCGAGCCGTTCGCGCACCGCGACGAGCTGCTCGGGGCCCTCGGCCGTGACCTGCGGGGGCAGGTGCCGGGCGGGGGTGAGGTCGACGTCGTCGTCGAGCAGGTCGATCACCGGCACGGCCCGGGCCACGCCGGGGCGCTCCTCGAGGGTGCCGGTGCGGTCGTGGGCCTGCCAGGCGGCGAGCGCGACCTCCCGCACCGCCTCGCAGTCGGGGCCCGGCCGGGCGGCGGCGCCGGTGCCGGTGCCGGTGCCGGCGGGAAGCGGGACGGGCGCACCGGCGGTGTCGACCATCAGCACCTCGGGGTGCGCGGGCGCCCGGCCGGGGCGGCGCAGCACCCACAGGTGGAGCGGCAGGGCGTGCGGCGGCGCGGCCCCGGCCGGCAGGGCGATGACGGCCCGCAGCGCCCCCCGGCGCAGCAGGTCGGCCCGGATGCGGCGGCCGGAGCGGCGGGAGGCGGCGGCGGGCGGCATCAGCAGGACGGCGGTGCCGCCCTCGCGCAGCCGGGCCAGGCAGTGCTGGACCCAGGCCAGCTCGGACTCGGTGCGGGCCGGGAAGCCGTACTCCCAGCGGGGGTCGTAGGCGAGTTCCTCGTGGCCCCAGGTGCGCTCGTTGAACGGGGGATGGCAGAGGACGGTGTCGGCGCGGAGGGCGGGGAACGCGTCGCCGCGCAGGGTGTCGGCGGCGGCGGTGCGCACCGGGCCGGGGGTGTGCAGGGCGAGGCGCAGCGCGGTGAGTTCGGCGAGGGCGGGGGCGCTGTCCTGGCCGTGGAGTTCACGGCCCGGGTGGGGGCGCGCGGCGGCGCGCAGCAGTGAGCCGGTGCCGCAGGCGGGGTCGAGGACCACGCGGGGGGCGGCCGGCTCGTCCGGTCCCGTGACGTCGGCCAGGTCGGCCATCAGGTCGGCGAGGCCGGGCGGGGTGAGGGTGTGCTGGCGCGGGTCGACGAACCGGTCGAGCAGGAACTCGTAGGTCTGGCGGGCGCCGTTCTCGGCGGCGAGTTCGGCCGCGCCGCGCAGCAGGGGTACCGAGGGGAGGAGTTCGGGTCCGGTGGGCGGGCGCACCGCGGGCGGGCTGACGGCCCCTTCCCCTCCGGCGCCCGGGCCGGGGCCGAGCCGCCGGCCGAGGAGCTGGGCGAGGTCGGCGGGGAGCAGGGCGGCGAGGCGTTCGTCGGAGCCGGCCGCCAGTTCCAGCCAGCGGGTGGGGCGTTCGTGGACGAGGAGGAGGACGCAGCCGGTCTGGGTCAGGGCGGCGGCCGGGCCGTCGGGGTGGCCGGCGACCTGCTGCCACACCCGTTCACGCAGCGGGACCTCGGCGAGCTTGCCCTGGCGGCGCAGCCACTCCTCGACCTCCGCCAGGAGGAAGGCCGGGCTGGAATCGGTGCCTCCGACGGGCTTGGGGAAGTCGGCGTGCCGGCGACGCCAGTTGCTCACGGCAGCGCGTCCCACCCCGGCCAGCCGGGCGATTCCGGCGGCCGTCACCTCGGTCGCGTTCTCCTGCACGGGGCCCCTCTCCCTCGTCGGTGTGCTGAGCATAGCCAGCCGACTCCCTACGTTCACAGTGTGAACGACCGACCATTTGTGAACGTGGTTGACCGGGTTCACAATCTCTGCTGAGATATGCCTCGTCCGACAGGGCGGCAGGGAGCGCCGGGGGGCGTACATCCCGCACCAAAGCACCCTGACCCCGTCGGCAGCCGACCGACCGGACGTGATGTTCACAAGAAAGCACCTTGTTTCATCACAAGACCATCTCGGCCCCGAATATCTGGTTGATCCGGTTCACAGAGCATGATCTGCTTGCCCAGCTGCGCGTGGACACGACAACGCGTGGCGGTTACGACCCTTGGAGGGGGAAACGATGTCCCAGCAGACGCCTTACGCGCCGGTCGCACCGGTACACAAGCCGAAGAACGGCCTCGGCACGGCCGGTATGGTCCTCGGCATCATCGGTGTGGTGCTCAGCCTGTTCGTGGTGCTGTTCTGGATCTCCGGTCCGCTCGGCATCCTGGCGCTGATCTTCGGCATCGTCGGTCTCGGCCGCGTCAAGAAGGGCCAGGCCACCAACAAGGGCGCCTCGATCGCCGGCCTCGTGCTCGGCGTCGTCGCCACGCTGATCTCGGCCTTCTTCCTCGTCTCCACCGTCATCTTCGTGGACGCGGTGAGCGACGAGATCGACAAGCTGGAGAAGGACGCCACCGCGACCGCCCCGAAGGACCCGTCCGAGGGCAAGGGCGAGGCCCCGAAGGCAGGCGAGCTGCTCGCCCTCGGCGACGGCATGGAGTTCGAGGACGGCCTCGTGGCCACCGTCACCAAGGTGGAGAAGTACACCCCGGGTGAGTTCGCGGTGGGCCACGAGGAGGGCAACGACGCCTACCAGGTGACCGTCGAGATCGACAACGGCTCCAAGGAGAACGTGGACCTGGCCCTGGGCACCGTCGACGCCACCGCCGGCAAGGAGGGCACCCCGGCCGAGTCCATCATCGAGGAGGACAACATCGGGATGTTCGAGGGCTCCGTCGCCGCGGGCAAGAAGACCACCCAGACCTTCAACTTCTCCGTGCCCTCCGGCACCGAGAACCTGGTCGTCGAGGTCTCCCCGAGCTTCGACTACGACTCGGTCCTCTGGGACCTGAAGCTCTGACGCTTTCGAGGCGCCGCCCCAGGGGGGGACCTTACGACGCAGGGGCCGCACCGCCGAACAGGCGGTGCGGCCCCTGCGGTCGTCCTCCCCCGCGCCGGCCGTGGTGCCGGCCGCCGTGCGGGCCGCGGCGCCGGCCGCGGTGTCAGCCGCCGCACTGCCGCAGCATGGCCTCCTTGTCGGCCTTGGTGACCGGGAGTTCGTACTTCAGGGAGACCTGGGCGAAGCGCACCGCGAAGGCGCAGCGGATCGGCTTCCTGGGCGGCACCCAGGTGGCCGGGCCGGAGTCGCTCTTGGCCGAGTTGGTCGGGCCGTCCACCGGCAGCAGGTTGAGCGGGTCGTTGGCGATGGCCTCCCGCTTCTCACGGCTCCACCGGGACGCGCCCATCTGCCAGTTGTAGGACAGCGCCATCACGTGGTCGATCTGCACCTCGGCGGCGTCCGCCTTGACCCAGTCGATCTCCTTGCCGGTGTACGGGTCGGCGAGGGTCATCGCGACGACCACGCAGTTGGAGCCGGAGCGGAACTCCAGCTTGTCGCCGTCCCGTTGGAGCAGGTCGTTGCGGGTGTCGCAGCCGTTGCGGGAGAACGGGACGTCGGCCGTGTCCAGCCAGGCCTCGCCGAACTCGTCACGGTCGTAACCGGTCTTGGGACCGCGTCCCTTGACGGCGACCTTCTCGATCAGGGCCCGGGCCTCGGCGCGGTCGGCGTCGGAGGACACCACCGCGAGCCCGGGCTTGGTGCCGTCGGGGTTGTCGAGCGGGCTCACCGCCCGGCCCGCCGCGGCGGCCGGCCCGGAGGGCGAACCCGCGGCGTCGGAGGGGGAGTTGTCCACGGAGCCGCCGGGCGCCTGACACCCGGAGGCGAGCACCACCGCCGCGGCGAGGGCGGAGAGGGCACCGAGGGCACGGCGGCGTTCGCCGACTGGCCTTGCGTTGCGCATAGTTCGCTACCTCCGGTCGTGTCGGAACTGCAGGAACTGATGCGATCATGCCCCCGGCGGTGGCACCCATTCCGTTTGTCACCCGTACGGGTCCGGGCGCCGCACGGCCCCCTCCGGTCATCACGCCACGCGAACGGCACGAGGGGCGGACCCGCGCCACCGCGGGCCCGCCCCTCGTCCCTGGGCCGTCAGGAAAGCACCGTGGTGAGGAACTCGCCCGTCCAGGACAGCAGTTCGCGGCCGGACAGCGGCTTGCCGCCGATCTTCGCGGTCTTGGGCCGCGGCACCAGCACCTGCTGCGCCGTCGCCTTGATGACCGTCCCGGGGTACACCCGCTTCAGCCGCAGCTCCTGCGACTCCCGCAGCTCCACCGGCGCGAAGCGGATGTTGTTGCCCTGGAGCACGATCTCGCCCACCCCGCAGGACCGGGCCAGCATCCGCAGCCCGGCCACCAGCAGCAGGTTCTCCACCGGTTCCGGCAGCTTGCCGTACCGGTCCTGGAGCTCCTCGCGGACCGAGGCGATGTCCTCCTCGGAGTTGGCGGAGGCGATCGACCGGTAGGCCTGCAGCCGCAGCCGCTCGCCCGGCGCGTAGTCGTGCGGCACGTGCGCGTCCACCGGCAGCTCGATCTTCACCTCCAGCGGCGGCGGCTCCTCCTCGCCGCCCTCGAGCGACGCCCGGAACTCGGAGACCGCCTCGCCCACCATCCGCATGTACAGGTCGAAGCCGACGCCCGCGATGTGGCCGGACTGCTCGCCGCCGAGCAGGTTGCCCGCGCCGCGGATCTCCAGGTCCTTCATCGCCACGTACATGCCCGCGCCCAGGTCGGTGTGCTGGGCGATGGTCGCCAGCCGCTCGTGCGCGGTCTCGGTCAGCGGCTTCTCCGGCGGGTACAGGAAGTAGGCGTAGCCCCGCTCCCGGCCACGGCCGACCCGGCCGCGCAGCTGGTGCAGCTGGGAGAGGCCGAAGTTGTCGCCGCGCTCCACGATCAGCGTGTTGGCGTTGGCGATGTCGATGCCGGACTCCACGATCGTCGTCGAGACCAGCACGTCGAACCGCTTCTCCCAGAAGTCGACGACGACCTGCTCCAGCGCCTGCTCCGACATCTGGCCGTGCGCCGTCGCGATCCGCGCCTCGGGCACGATCTCCCGCAGCCGCGCCGCCGCCCGGTCGATCGACTCCACCCGGTTGTGGATGTAGAAGACCTGGCCCTCGCGCAGCAGCTCCCGGCGGATCGCCGCGCCGATCTGCCGTTCGTCGTACGGTCCGACGAAGGTCAGCACCGGGTGGCGCTCCTCCGGCGGGGTGGTGATCGTCGACATCTCGCGGATGCCGGTGACCGCCATCTCCAGGGTGCGCGGGATGGGCGTGGCGGACATGGTCAGCACGTCCACGTTGGCGCGCAGCTTCTTCAGCTGCTCCTTGTGCTCGACGCCGAACCGCTGCTCCTCGTCGACGATGACCAGGCCCAGGTCCTTGAACTTCGTCTCGGACGAGAACAGCCGGTGGGTGCCGATGACGATGTCGACCGAGCCGTCCCGCAGCCCCTCCAGCGTCGCCTTCGCCTCGGTCTCCGACTGGAACCGGGAGAGCGCGCGCACCTTCACCGGGAACTGCGCGTACCGCTCGCTGAAGGTGCCGAAGTGCTGCTGCACCAGCAGCGTGGTCGGCACCAGCACGGCGACCTGCTTGCCGTCCTGGACCGCCTTGAAGGCGGCGCGGACCGCGATCTCCGTCTTGCCGTAGCCGACGTCGCCGCAGACCAGGCGGTCCATCGGGACCGACTTCTCCATGTCGGTCTTGACCTCGGCGATGGTGGTGAGCTGGTCCGGCGTCTCCGCGTACGGGAAGGCGTCCTCCAGCTCCCGCTGCCACGGGGTGTCCGGGCCGAAGGAGTGGCCGGGCGCCGCCATCCGCGCGCTGTACAGCCTGATCAGGTCGGCGGCGATCTCCTTGACCGCCTTCTTCGCCCGCGCCTTGGTCTTCGTCCAGTCCGCGCCGCCCAGGCGGTGCAGGGTGGGCGCCTCGCCGCCGACGTACTTGGTGATCTGCTCCAGCTGGTCGGTCGGGATGTACAGCCGGTCCCCGGGCTGGCCGCGCTTGGCCGGCGCGTACTCCACCACCAGGTACTCACGGGTGGCGCCCTGCACGGTGCGCTGCACCATCTCCAGGTAGCGGCCGACGCCGTGCTGCTCGTGCACGATGTGGTCGCCCGGCTCCAGGGTGAGCGGGTCGACGGCCTTGCGGCGCCGGGCCGGCATCTTCGCGCCGTCCCGGGTGGCCGTCCGCTGCCCCGACAGGTCGGTCTCGGTGATCACCGCCAGCTTCAGCGCCGGGTCCACGAGGCCGTACTCGATGCCGCCGCACGAGACGTGCACCAGGGACGGCGTCAGCTCGGTGAGGTCCTTGTCCAGGCGGGCCGGGACGCCCTCCCCGCCCAGCACCTCGGTGATCCGGGCGGCCGGGCCGTGGCCCTCGGTGAGGAAGACGGTGCGCCAGCCGTCGGCCACCCAGCCCTTGGCGTCGGCCAGTGCCCGCGCGGTGTCGCCGCGGTAGGTGTCGGGGGCCCGCATGCCCAGCTTGAGGGTGTCGCCGTCGGAGAACTCGTCGCTGATGTCGTCCGCGCCGAACGGCGAGACCGACCACCAGAGCATGCCGAGCTCGCGGGCCCGGTCCCGGACGTCGGCCATCGACCACAGGGACGCCGCGTCCACGTCGATCGGGGCCTCGCCCCCGCCCGCGGTGGCCGCCCAGGACGCCTGCAGGAACTCCTGCGAGGTCGCCACCAGGTCGGTGGCCCGGGTGCGGACGCGTTCCGGGTCGCACACCACGGCCATCGAGCCCTCGGGCAGGACGTCGAGGAGCAGCTCCATCTCGTCGACGAGGACCGGCGCCAGGGACTCCATGCCCTCCACGGCGATGCCCTCGGCGATCTTCCCGAGCAGTTCGCCCAGCTCGGGGTGTTCCTCGGCCAGCTCGGCGGCGCGGCGGCGCACCTCGTCCGTCAGCAGCAGCTCACGGCAGGGCGGCGCCCACAGGCCGTGCTCGGCCACCTCCAGCGACCGCTGGTCGGCCACCTTGAAGTAGCGGATCTCCTCGACGTCGTCGCCCCAGAACTCGACGCGCAGCGGATGCTCCTCGGTCGGCGGGAACACGTCGAGGATGCCGCCGCGGACGGCGAACTCGCCGCGGTTCTCCACCAGCTCCACGCGGGAGTACGCGGCGGCCGCGAGCGCCTGGACGACGTCCTCCAGGTCGGCCTGCCCGCCCGTGCGCAGCGCCACCGGCTCCAGGTCGCCGAGGCCCTTGACCTGCGGCTGCAGCACCGAACGCACCGGCGCGACGACCACCTGGACGGGGCCCGCGCCGGGGTCGTCGGCGCTGGGGTGCGCGAGGCGGCGCAGCACGGCGAGGCGCCGGCCGACGGTGTCGCTGCGGGGGCTCAGCCGCTCGTGGGGCAGGGTCTCCCAGGACGGGTACTCCACGACGGCGTCCGGGTCGAGGAGGGACCGCAGCGCGGTGGCCAGGTCCTCGGCCTCGCGGCCGGTCGCGGTCACCGCGAGGACCGGACGGCCGGCGTCCCTGGCCAGGGCGGCCACCGCGAAGGGGCGGGCCGCGGGAGGGCCGACCAGGTCGACGTGGGTGCGGTGGCCCTCGGTGGCGGCGGCGACCGCCTCGGCGAGTGCGGCGTCCTTGACGACGGCGTCGAGCAGACCGTGCAGGCTCATGGAGGCCTTTCCGTCCGGCGGGGTTCTCGTGTCACGCGAAGCGCCCGGTACGCGCCGCGCACCGGGGGTTCCAGCGTACGTCTCCCCCACCCCCCTCCGCCGCCCGCGACCGGCTCACCGCGCGGGACGGCGGTGCGTGTGCGGGCGCCCGGGGAGGAACGGGTCAGGGGGCGGGACGCTGGGCGGGGAGGTCGAGGGTGGTGAGGCGGGTCGGGGCGGTGCCGGTGAGGAGCGTGGTCAGGGCCTGGTCCATGCCGGCGCCGAGGAACCAGTCGCCGGCGTGGTCCAGGGCGTAGACCCGCCCCACCGCGTCCATGGCCACCAGCGCCCCGGTCTCCGCCTCCGCGCCCACCGGGCACAGCTCCGTGCCCAGCGCCCGCCCCAGGTCCCCGAGCGTGCGGGCCATGTGCAGCCCGTGCATGGGGTCCATGTCCAGCGCCGCGGGGGCCACCTGCCGGCCCGGCCCCTGCGGCGCGATCCGCAGGCCGCCGAACTCCGCCCACGCCTCCACCGCCGCCGGGAACACCGCGTGGGTGTGCCCGGCCGGGGAGGCGTGCTCGCGCAGGGCGTCGGCCCACACCTCGGCCTGCCGGATGTCCCAGCGCCCCGGCTCCCACCCCGCGGCGCGCAACGCGGCGTCGACCGGAACGGCGAAACGGGTCGTGGAGGTTCGCTCGGCGTGCATGGGGATCAGGCGTCCTTGTCCGGCGTTCAGCCCGCGGCGCCCGGGTCGACGACCCGCACCCCGAAGTGGGCGGTGAGGGCCGCGCAGGCCCGGCAGGGCTCGACGAAACTGCCGTGCAGCGGATCGCCGTCCTCCCGGATGCGGCGGGCGGTCAGCTTGGCGTGCTTGAGGGCCCTGCGGGCCTCGCTGTTGGTCATGGGCCGGCGCGCGGACCGCTTGCCGCGCGCCGCGTCGGCGGCACTGATGTGCCGCGAGATCAGCAGCGCCTCCGCGCACCGGCCGGTGAACCGGTCGCGCTGGTCGCTGGTGAGGGTGTCGAGGAAGTCCTGCACCAACGGGTGCAGCACGGGGCGCTGGTCGCCCCGGGCCGCCGTGCCGGTGAGCGTGGTCCCGCGCACCGACAGCGCCGCGGCCACCGTCGGGAGTATCCCGTCACGGCGGTGCAGCAGGGCCGGGGCCGCGGCGTCGTCCGCGCTGCTCCAGCCCACTCGGGGGTCCTGCGACGGACCGGACGGCGGTTCCGTCCTCGCGGTCTGTGCGGCCTTCATGATCGTTCTCACCTCCCGAGCATCCCCTCGGTGGCCTTAGAGTGCCAAACCCTGCGCCCGACAAGGAAGCCAGGGCCCGTGACACGCCCGGCGCGGGGCGCCGCGACCACGGAGTGTTGACGTGAGGTCACACATCCGGACGCACCGTGACCGGTACGAGCGGCACCGCATAGTCTGTCGGGAACCGCCACCCAGGCGGTGGTCGACAGTATGGGAGAGCGCGGCTTCACCGGCCGCCGGAACGCCGCAGGGGGCAACCGCCATGACGACAGGTGGGCTCGGGCTGGGGGTCTCCCCCGGCCACGGGACCGGAGGACGACCCGCGCCGCCGAACGCGGCCTACGCCGGACAGGTCGTGCACTTCCCCGACCCCGTCCGCGCCGCCCGGCACCCCGCCGGCGTGCGGGTCGACGAGCACGGTCACCCGGACTTCTCGCCCTACGCCCGCGCGGCCGCCGAGATCGCGGACCCGCCGGAAGGATTCGGCGTCGACGAGCTGCGCCTGACGGACTACGTCTCCGCCAACGCCGCGCTCGCCGCCGACGGCCACCCGCTGTGGGACACCGTCCCCCCGGTGGCCACCCCGCACGGCTGGACCTGGCACCACGTCGCCCGCACCCGCCGCCTGGAGCTCGTGCCCGTCGAGGTGAAGGCGCTGCTGCGGCACCACGGCGGCATCGCCACCGCGGCCGTGGAGCACCACAAGCGCGGCACCCGCCCCCTGCAGGACACCCGGCCCGCCCACTTCCGGCTCCCCAAGAACTCCGTCGCGGTGACCGAGCAGCAGGTGCAGGCCGTGGAGGAGGAGCTCGGGTACCAGCTGCCCGGCGCCTACCGCGCCTTCCTCAAGGCGGCCGGCGGCTGCGCCCCGGCCGGCACCGCGCTCGACGCGGAACTCGGCCTGCTGGTCGACCAGCCCTTCCTCACCGTGCGGGACGAGGCGGCGGTCAACGACCTCGTCTACGTGAACAAGTGCCTGCGCGACCACCTCACCAAGGACTACCTGGGGGTGGCGTTCCTCCAGGGCGGCATCCTGGCGGTCAAGGTCAAGGGCGACCGGCGCGGCTCGGTGTGGTTCTGCGCCTACGACGACGTGCGCGACGTGGACCCGTCGTGGACCCCCGCCGAGCGGGTCGAGCGGCTGCTGCTGCCGTGCGGCGAGGACTTCGACGCGTTCCTCGGCCGGCTCGCGGGCAGCCCGCCCGAGCTGGAGACGGTGGCGAATCTGATGGTGGACGGCGGTTTCGCGCGCGCGGTGCCGGTGTCGGGCCGGACAGGGGAGTGAACGGCCGATGGTGACGTACGCGCAGGCGCAGGAGCGCGGCGAGGAATGGATCAACGGCGAGGTGCCCGCGTACCAGCACCGTGAGGTACTGGTACGGGAGTTCGAGCTGGGCTTCGTGGTGTGGGCCGAGGACCGGGCCGACGGCCCGCGCTCCGACGGCGGCGCGCAGCGGCTGGTGATCGCCCGCGACAGCGGCGAGGCCACGCTGTGGCCCGGACTGCCGGTGGGCGAGGTGATCCGCCGCTACGAGGAGCTGTACGGCCGCCAGGAGGCGACGCCCACGCCGCCGCCGGCGCCCGCGCGGGTGGACCTCAACCAGACGTCGTTCCTGCTCAGCCCGCCGGAGTGGCTGCAGGAGGCGGCCGACCGGATGGGCATCCCCGACCAGCGGGGCGGCGGCCGCGGCGGTGACGGCGCGCCGCCGTCCGCCCCCGCGACGCCCACTCCGGCTCCGGCTCCGGCTGCCCCGGCGGCGGCGCCCCCAGCTTCTGCTCCGGCTCCCGCTCCGGCGGCTCCGGCTCCCGCGACCGCGGGCGGGACGCCGTGGGACGGCACCGACACCACCGCGCAGGCGGACGGCGACCGTTCGGTGCCGCTGCCGGAGACCGTGTTCGCGCCGCCCACGGCCGACGGGCCGCCCGGTGCGACCGACGCGCAGACCGCCCTGATCCACGGCGGCAGCCAACTCCCGCCGACCAGGGTCACGCCGGCCCAGGCGGAGCAGTCGCGGCCGCCGCAGGCCGGGCCGGGCGTCCCGGTCCGTCCGCCGTCCCCCGACGCCGGGGACATCGCCGACGCCGCGACCGCCAAGGCCGCGCCCCCGCGCCGCCCCGCCACCGGCTCCACCCCGCCGCCGCCTCCGCCGCCGCCCCCGCCGGGCCCGCGGCCGGCGGCCCCCGCCCCCGCCACGCCGCCCTCGGGCGGCGACTCGCTGGGGTACGTGCCGACCCAGATGGTCTCCTCGCTCGGCCCGCAGGGCCCCGGCGCACCCGAGGCCCCCGGTGCGCCGGGTGCGCCGGGTGCGCCCGGCGTGCCCGGCGGTTCGCAGGGCGGTCCCGGCGGCCAGGGCAGCCCGGGCGGCGACGTGCACCACGCCGTCACCATGCTGGCCGACCCCTCCTCCGGCGGCGCCGCGCCCCCTCCGCCGCCGCCCGGCCCGCCCGGGGCCCCCGGCGGCCCCGGTGGCCCCGGCGGCCCCGGTGGCCCCGGCGGCCCCGGTGGTCCCGGCGGCCCCGGGACCCCGCCGCCTCCGCCTCCGCCGGCCGCGGCGGGCGGCGTGCACCACGCGGAGACGGTGTTCGCGCCGCCCTCCGGTCCTCCCGTGCAGCCCGCCGCCCCCGGCCCGGTGTCGCCGCCGGCGCCGGTCCCGCCGCCGCCCCCGGCGCCGGGCGCTCCCGGCATGCCGCCCGCGTACGGCTACCCGCAGCAGCCCCAGCAGCCGATGGTCGGCCCGGGCTACCAGGCCGTGCTGCGCTACCGCGCCCCGGACGGCTCCGAGCACCAGCTCATCCGCCGCAGCGCGCCGGGCCTGCCGCACCCGGAGTGGCAGATCTTCCACGAGCTGCGCGCCATGAACGTGCCGCAGAACCAGGTGCTGGAGCTCCACACGGAGCTGGAGTCCTGCTCGCTGCCCGGCGCGTACTGCTCGCGGATGATCCGCGAGCAGTGGCCGCAGGCGCGGATCACCTCCATCGCCCCCTACGGCGAGGACCACGCGAGCCGGCAGCAGGGCATGGCGCAGCTCCTCGCCCACCAGGGCGAGCTGCACCAGGTCGCGGACGGTCCCGCGCGGCCCGGCCCGGTGCGGGCGCCGCTGCCGCCGGTGCAGCCGCTGCCGCCCGTGCCGCCGGAGGGGGTGGCGCACGAGCTGGCCGCGGTCTTCGGGCCGGGCGTGTTCCGCTTCGACCAGGCGGCGGTGTCCCGGCAGGGCGTGCCGCCGGTCGTCGCCCACACGCTGGTCGTGGCCGGGCTGCCGTACGACCTCGGCCCGTTCTTCTGGGCGCAGGCCCAGCCGGGGCGGCCGGTGCCGACCCTCGCGGAGCTTGCGCAGGAACGGGGCGTGCAGCCGGCCGCCGACGCCGGGTCGTACCTGGTGATGGGCACCGACTTCGGCAAGGCGGTCTGCGTCCAGTACGGCACGGCGCACATCGTCGCGGTGCCGGTGGAGGCCGGTCCCGGCGGGGCGCCGGTGCCCCCGCAGTTCGTGAACACGGGGCTGCCGGAGTTCGCGCGGTGCCTGGCGTTGCTGGGCCGGATGTGGCCCCTGCGGTTCGGACTGAACCAGGAGCAGGCGGCTCGCTGGACGGTGGACTTCCAGGCACAGCTGGCCGCGCTCGACGCGGCGGCGCTCGGCTCCCCCGAGACCTGGTGGTCCGTCCTCCTCGAACAGTTCTGGGACGGCCTCCTCTGACCCTCCCGTGCGCGGAGGTGGGGCGCGGGGCGGCAGGTGGTGTGCCGCCCCGCCGAGAGGGCTGTCAGTGCGGGGCGGTGGTGCCGGCGAGGAGGCGGGGTTCCAGGTCGTCGTAGCGGTGCTGCTGCTCCCGCACCTTGCGCGCGGGAGACGTCACCGTCCCGATCCACCCGAGCGCGAACCCCACCGGGATCGTCACCAGCGCCGTCGTCGTGAACGGGAACCAGTTGAAGGCCTGGTCCGGCAGCGCCGAGGTCGGGTACCCGGACACCAGGTTGGTGAACGGCGACAGCAGCAGCACCACGGCCGTGCCGCCGATCATCGACCAGAGCAGCCCCCGCCGGGTGAACCGCCGCCAGAACAGGCTGTACACCAGCGCCGGCGCGATCGCCGACGACGAGACGCTGAGCGCCAGCGTCACCAGCGGCTGCAGGTTGCGGTGCTGCACCAGCGTCGCCAGCACGATGGCGAGGACGCCCACCCCCAGCGCCGCCGCCCGCGCGGTCATCACCTCCCGGCGCGGCGTCAGTCCGGGCCGGCGTGCCGCCACCATGTCGTGCGCGATGGAGTTCGCACAGGCCAGGATCATGCCCGCCACCGACGCCAGCAGCGTCAGGAACACCCCGGTGGTGACGACGGTGAACAGCAACGCCGCCAGGTAGGAACCCCCGGCGTCGAGCGCCGCGCTGGACCCGATCAGATAGGTGGTGTTGCCCTGCGGGTCCGCCGACGCGATGGCCGCGCGGCCGACCAGCGCCACCGCGCCGAACGCCACCACGATGACGATCAGCGAGAACAGCGTCACCGAGGACACCGCCCACGACATCGAACGCCGCACCTGCCGCGCACTGGTGGCGGTGAACATGCGCATCGTGATGTGCGGCAGGCAGGCCGCGCCCAGCACGGTCTGGACGTGGATGGCGAGCATGTCGAGCGTCGGATGCGGATGCCCGGTGAACTCCAGGCCCGTCTCCAGGAACGCCCCGCCGAGCCCGCTGCCCCTGGCCGCGGCGTCGAACAGCGCGCCCGGGCTCCAGTCGAAGCGGGCCAGCAGCACCGCGCAGACCATGACCCCGGAGACCAGCACGATGAAGATCTTGACGATCTGGATGAACGCCGTGCCCTTCATCCCGCCGATCGCCGCGTAGCTGATCATCAGCACGCCGAGACCCACCACCATGCCGGTCTCCAGGGCGTCGCTCTCGAAGCCCAGGATGAACGACATCAGCTGGCCGGCGCCCGCGAGCTGGACCAGCATCATCGGCACCAACGCCAGCAGGGTCACCACGCAGATCGTGACCCGCACGGCCCGCGACCCGGTCCGCCGGGCCAGCACGTCGCCCAGCGTGAACCGGCCGGTGTTGCGCAGCGGTTCGGCCAGCAGCAGCATCAGCAGGAGCAGGGACAGCGCGGTCGACAGGGCCAGCAGCATCCCGTCGTAGCCGTAGAAGGCGACCAGACCGCAGGTGCCCAGCATGGTCGCCGCGGAGACGTAGTCGCCGGCGATGGCCATGCCGTTGCGGAACGGCGTCAGAGCGCCGTAGCCCGTGTAGAACTCCTGCAGGTCGTCGCTGTCCGGGCCGGTCATCACGCACAGCAGCAGGGTGACCGAGGCGACGGCGCAGAAGGCGACCAGCGACATCGAGTGCGCCGAGAAGTCGTTCATCGCGCCTCCCCCGCGGCCTGCCCGCGCACCCGCTCCACCAGCGGGTCCACCGCGGACTGCGCGGTGTGCTCGTGGATCACCAGCACGACCACCGTCAGGGGCAGTTGGAGCAGCGCCAGCAGCAGACCGAGGTTCAGGCCGTCCGCCACCCGCCACCCGACCAGCCCGGGGGCGTACACGGTCAGCAGGATGTACAGCGCGAAGAAGCCCAGCACGGTGACGCCGGCGACCCGCCGCTGCCTCCGGTAGGCGTCCCGCAGGCCCGCCAGCTCACGCGTCTGCCGGGCGGACGGCCCGGACGGCTGCTGCCGCCCGGGGACGGGGACGGGTTCCCCCGGGTCAGCAGGGTCACCAGGGCCCCCCGGGAAACCCGGGACACCCGGACTTCCCTGTCCCCCCGGTCGCCCCGGTCGCCCGAACGGGGCGAACGCGTCGTCCGGCGCGGGGAACCCCCCGCCGTGCGCGGGGAACGCGTCCAGGCCGGCGGGGTACTGCCGCACCCCGTACACCGGCGTCTCCTCCGCGTACGCGGGGAAGGGGCCGGGGGACGGCGGGGGCGGAGGGGGCTGAGGAGGCTGAGGAGGCGGTGCTTGGTACGACGGGTACGGGTCGTGGGACATCCCGTGCTCCTTGCGAGGCTCGGGCCCAAAAGGGCCCACAGGGAGGGGAGTTGGAGGAGCTGGACAAGCCCACGCAAGCTACCGACGCACCCGCGGTGAACACAGTGGATTCACCCGGCGACACCCCGGTGAAGGCCGGAACGGTGCACGCTCACTCCCCGGCCCCCTCCCCACTGGTCGCCGGCACAGGGAACCGGCGCGGCGCCAGCGCCAGCAGCACCACGAACGCCACCACCGCCGCGACCGCCGCGCCCAGGTACACCGCCTGGGTCGCCGCCGCCACGGCCCGCGCCGTCGCCTCCGGCACCCGCGCGCCCGGCTCCACCGCCCGCGTCACCGCGTCCAGGTCGGCCGCGCCGCCCAGCCGCGCCGCCAGCACCCCGTTGGCCACCGCGCCGAACAGCGAGGCGCCCAGCGTCTGCCCGGTCTGCCGGCAGAACAGCACCGAGGCCGTCGCCGTGCCCCGCTCCTCCCAGCCCACCGTCGACTGCGCGCCCACCAGCAGCGGCGCCGAGAACAGTCCGAGTCCCGCGCCCACCACCGCCATCAGCACCACCGGCGGCCACACCGACCCCGGGAACGGCAGCAGCTGGAACGCCCCCAGCGCCAGCGCCGTCACGCCGATGCCCACCAGCCCGGTGTCCCGGAAGCCGATCCTGCGGTACAGGTGCTGGCTGAACGCCGCCGCCACCGGCCAGGTCACCGTCCACACCGACATCACGAACCCGGCCGCCACCGGCTCCAGCCCCAGCACCGCCTGCGCGTACGTCGGCAGGAACACCGTCGGCGCCACCATCAGCAGCCCCATCGCGCCCAGCGCCAGGTTGACCGCCACGATCGTGCGCCGCCGCCACACCCAGCCCGGGATCACCGGATCGGCGGCCCGCCGCTCGACCACCACGACCAGCGCCACCAGCACCAGCCCCGCCCCGAACAGCCCCAGCGACGGCGCCGACAGCCAGGGCCAGGCCACACCGCCCTGGACCAGGGCCGTCATCAGCACCCCCGCACAGGCGAAGATCGCCACCGCGCCCGCCCAGTCGACCGGAGGCCGCGCCCGCCCGGCGTCCCGCCGCGGGTCCCGCAGGTGCCGCACGATCATCCACAGGGCCATCGCGCCGACCGGCAGGTTCACGAAGAAGATCCACCGCCACCCCGCGTACGTCGCCAGCAGACCGCCGATGCCCGGACCCGCCACCGCCGACAGCGCCCACACCGTCGACAGCCGCGCCTGGATCTTCGGCCGCTCCCGCAGCGGGAACAGGTCCGCCGCCAGCGTCTGCACCGTGCCCTGCAGCGCCCCGCCGCCCAGCCCCTGGACCACCCGGAACGCGATCAGCGAGCCCATGTTCCAGGCCAGCCCGCACAGCAGCGACCCCAGCAGGAACAGCACCGCCCCGAACACCAGCACCGGCTTGCGGCCGAAGGTGTCCGACAGCTTGCCGTACACCGGAAGGGTGACCGTCACCGCCAGCAGGTAGCCCGAGAACAGCCACGAGAAGTAGGCGAAGCCGCCCAGGTCGCCGGTGATCTGCGGCACCGCCGTGGCGACCACCGTCGAGTCCAGCGCCACCAGCCCGGTGGACAGCATCAGCGCCGCCATCACGGGACCACGCCGCGTCCCGGCCTCGGCCCCGGCGCCCGCCGGGACCGCACCCACCACCGTCGGATCCGTCCTGGTCACAGAGAACCCTCCCGCACCGCGTCCGTCCGCCCGCCCGCCCGCCCGCCCGCGGACAGCTTCGCACCACCACCGCCCCGCGCGGCAGGGAGTACCGAACCCCGAGATCCCTCCTCCCCGAGGCCAAGTCCCCCTAGGGGGAAGGCCGTACGCCGCGTCCGGGACACCTCCACCCGCCGGACGACGCGACCGCGGCCGCCCGCTTCCTAGCCTGGTCACACGCCCCGGGGGGAGGCGGACGGCACCGACGGCGGTGGGGTTTACCCCCCGCCGGAACTGCACCGGGCACCATCGCGCCACACCCCCGCCGGCGAGAAGACTCGAGGCGCCGGCGGGAACCGCGCACACCCACCCGTGCGCGCCGTACCGCAGCACGCGGCACACCGCACGCAGCGCGCCGTACCGCAGCACGCAGCACGCAGCACCACCGCACGCCGCACCACCCGGTCCGTCACGACCACGGGCCGGACATTTCCCACCACAAGGAGAATCACCGTGACTTCGGCTGTGACCGTCCCCAAGTCCGGGGGCACCGGGAGGACATCGGCCGTCGCCGCGCGGGCGCGGCAGGTCGTCAAGGCCTACGGCACCGGAGAGACCCGCGTCGTCGCCCTCGACACCATCGACGTGGACCTGATGCGCGGCGAGTTCACCGCCATCATGGGCCCCTCCGGCTCCGGCAAGTCGACCCTGATGCACTGCCTCGCCGGACTCGACACCGTCACCTCCGGCCAGATCTACCTCGACGACACCGAGATCACCGGCCTCAAGGACAAGAAGCTCACCCAACTCCGCCGCGACCAGGTCGGGTTCGTCTTCCAGGCGTTCAACCTCGTGCCCACCCTCAACGCGCTGGAGAACATCACCCTCCCGCTGGACATCGCCGGGCGGAAGCCCGACCAGGAGTGGCTGGACCGCGTCGTCGCCACCGTCGGCCTCGCCGGCCGCCTCAAGCACCGCCCCACCCAGCTCTCCGGCGGCCAGCAGCAGCGCGTCGCCGTCGCCCGCGCCCTCGCCTCCCGGCCACAGATCATCTTCGGCGACGAGCCCACCGGAAACCTCGACTCCCGCGCCGGCGCGGAGATCCTCGGCTTCCTCCGCCGCTCCGTCGACGAGTTCGGCCAGACCATCGTCATGGTCACCCACGACCCGGTCGCCGCCTCCTACGCCGACCGCGTCATCTACCTCGCCGACGGCCGCATCGTCGACGAGATGCGCACCCCCACCGCCGAAGCGGTCCTCGACCGCATGCTGCGCTTCTCCGGGGGACACCCCCAGACCCCCGACTTCGACACCCGGGGGCGCACCTCATGAGCACCACCCGCAACGCCGTCCGCGGCTTCCTCGCCCACAAGGGCCGCATGGCCCTCTCCGGCATCGCCGTCCTGCTCTCGGTGGCCTTCGTCTGCGGAACCCTGGTGTTCACCGACACCATGAACACCACCTTCGACAAGCTCTTCGCCACCACCTCCGCCGACGTCACCGTCAGCCCCGAGGACGCCACCGCGGAGAACTCCTCCACCACCGGCGTACCACCCGTGATGCCCGCCGGACTGCTGAAGGACGTCGAGCGCGCCGAAGGCGTCGCCTCCGCCGACGGGGCGGTCTTCTCCACCAGCGTCACCGTCGTCGACGCCGGCAAGGAGAGCCTCTCCCCCACCAGCGGGGCGCCCACCATCGTCGGCAACTGGAACCGCCTCGACGCCCGCACCATGGAGATCACCGACGGAACGGCCCCGAACGGCCCGGACGAGATCATGGTCGACGCCGACACCGTCGAGAAGCACGGCCTCGCCCTAGGCGACACCGTCTCCGTCATCAACGTCAACGGCACCCACACCGCCGAGGTCAGCGGCATCGCCACCTTCACCGTCACCAACCCGGGCGCCGCCGTCTTCTACTTCGACACCCCCACCGCCCAGCGGATCCTGACCGGCGAGAAGGACGTCTTCACCGACATCCACGTGACGGCCGCCGACGGCCACACCCACGCGCAGGTGAAGAAGAACGTCACCGCCGCCCTCGCCGGCACCGCCGCGGCGGGCGGCGGCTACAAGATCCTCACCGCCGAAGAGACCGGCGACCAGGCCGCCTCCGACTTCGCCGGCGTCCTCGACGTCCTCAAGTACGCCATGCTCGGCTTCGCCCTCCTCGCGGCCATGGTCGGCGTCTTCCTGATCTTCAACACCTTCTCCATGCTCGTCACCCAACGCACCCGGGAGATCGGTCTGATGCGCGCCGTCGGCTCCTCCAGGAAGCAGGTGAACCGGACCGTGCTCGCCGAAGCACTGATCCTCGGCGTGGTCGGCTCCGCGCTCGGCGTCGGCGCCGGCATCGGCCTCGCCGTCCTGCTCATGGAAGCCATGGGCGCGATGGGCATGAACCTCTCCACCGACGACCTCACCATCGCCTGGACCACACCCGTCGCCGGCGTCGTCCTCGGCGTCGTCGTCACCCTGGTCGCCGCCTACCTGCCCGCCCGGCGCGCCTCCCGCGTCTCCCCCATGGCCGCCCTGCGCGACCCCGGCATGCCCGCCGACGCCCGCGCCGGCCGCATCCGCCTGGCCCTCGGCACCGTCCTCACCCTCGCCGGAGCCGCCGCCCTCTACGCCACCACCCGCGCCGACGCCGCCGGCGAGGGCTCCCAGTGGCTCGGCCTCGGCATCGTCACCACCCTGGTCGGCTTCATCGTCATGGGCCCCGTCCTCGCCTCCGGCGTCGTCCGCGTCCTCGGCGCGGTCGTCCTGCGCCTCTTCGGGCCCGTCGGCCGCATGGCCGAACGCAACGCCCTGCGCAACCCGCGCCGCACCGGCGCCACCGGCGCGGCGCTGATGATCGGCCTCGCGCTGGTCGCCTGCCTCTCCGTCGTCGGCTCCTCGATGGTGGCCTCCGCCACCGACCAGCTCGACAAGACCGTCGGCACCGACTTCATCGTCCAGTCACCCAGCGGGCAGCTCATCACCCCGCAGGCCGTCGACGCCGTCCGCGACGCCGAGGGCATCGATCGCGTCACCGAGTACAAGCTCCTCCCCGACGCCCGGCTCACCATGCCCGACGGCCGGGTCGCCGAGAAGGAATGGCTCAACGCCGCCGACCCCACCTACGCACAGGACCTGCGCACCGAGACCGAGGCCGGCGACCTCGCCGACGCCTACAAGCCCGACTCCATGTCCGTCTTCGGCGACTTCGCCGACAAGTACGACCTCTCCGTCGGCTCCGAGATCACGGTCGACTTCCCCGGCGGCGAGACCGGCACCCTCACCGTCCGCGCCATCACCAGCGACGAGGTCACCGTCGACAAGGGCGCCCTCTACCTCTCCATCGACACCGCGAGGAAGTACATCCCCGCGGACAAGATGCCGCTGGACTCGATGGTCTTCGCCGGCGCCGAGGACGGCAAGGAGGACGCGGCCTACACGGCCGTCAGGAACGCCCTCGACGACTACCCGCAGTACCAGGTCATGGACCAGACCGACTACAAGGAGGTCCTCCAGGACCAGATCGGGCAGCTCCTCAACATCGTCTACGCGCTGCTCGCGCTCGCGGTGATCGTCGCCGTCCTGGGCGTCGTCAACACCCTCGCCCTCTCGGTGATCGAGCGGACCCGGGAGATCGGGCTGATGCGGGCCATCGGGCTCTCGCGGCGGCAGCTGCGGCGCATGATCCGGCTGGAGTCGGTCGTCATCGCGCTCTTCGGCGCGCTGCTGGGGCTCGGGCTGGGCATGGGCTGGGGCGCGGCCGCGCAGCAGCTCCTCGCGCTGGAGGGGCTCACCGTCCTGGAGATCCCCTGGCCCACCATCCTCGCCGTCTTCGCCGGCTCCGCCGTGGTCGGCCTCATCGCGGCCCTCGCCCCCGCCTTCCGCGCCGGCCGCATGAACGTCCTCGACGCCATCGCCACGGAGTAACCCCGCCTCCCCCTCCCCTACACGCGGAGGCACGCGGAGGCACGCGGAGGCCCCGCCCACACCGGGCGGGGCCTCCGCCCTCTCCCCACCCCGGCCCGCTCCCACCCCCCGCGCGCAGCGCACAGCTCCGACGCCGGCCCCCGCGAGCGGCCGGACCGCGCCGGCGACGGGGCGGGCGCGTCCGGCGTCCGCGCGGCGCCCCGCGGAGACCGACGGCCCAGCCCACCCAGGCCCGGGCCCGGGGTCGGCCCCTCCGCCCCGAGGGCCGGATCCGGCTCAGCCCGTGGGGGCCGCGGGGTCGGGGGAGAGCGAGGCCGGGAGGACCGCGGAGACCCGGAAGCCGCCCGGATCGGTGGGACCGGCCACGAACACACCGCCCAGCGCGGTCACCCGCTCACGCATCCCCACCAGCCCGTTCCCCCCGGACGGCAACGACGCCTCCGCCCCCGCCCCGCCGTCCGGCCGCTCGTTCTCCACCTGCATCGCGACCTCCCCCGCACGATGCGCCACCCGCACCCGCGTCCGCGCCCCCGCCGCGTGCTTGTGCACGTTGGTCAGCGCCTCCTGCACCACCCGGAACGCCGTCCGCTCCACCGCCGCCGGATACCCCGGCGACTCCCCCTCCTCCAGGAACTCCACGGCCATCCCCGCCGCCCGGGACTGCCCGACCAGCTCGTCCAGCGCCGACAACCGGGCCGGCCCCTCGGCCTCCCCCTCCGGCTCCCCCCGCTGCTCCGGCATCCGCGGCGCGGCCGCCGCCTCCCGCGAGGCGGCCACCGGCGCCGCACCCGCCGCCGGCGTGCTCCGCAGCACGCCCAGCATCTCCCGCAGCTCCGTCAGCGCCTGCCGGCCCATGTCCCCCACCAGCGCCGCGTTCCGCGACGCCTTCTCCGGGTCCTTCAACGCCACCGCCTGCAGCGCCGCCGCGTGCACCACCATCAGGCTCACCCGGTGCGCCACCACGTCGTGCATCTCCCGCGCGATCCGCCGGCGCTCCTCGTTCCGCGCCCACTCGGCCCGCTCCTCGGCCCGCTCCGCCAGCAGCAGCAGCTCGCGCTCCAGGCTGTCGGCCCGCTCCCGCAACGACTCCATCAGCCGCCGCCGCGCGCCCACGTACAGCCCGAGCAGCACCGGCGGCGCCGTGTGCCCCAGCGCCATCGCGACGGCGAAGAACAGCCGGAACCATCCGTCCACCTCGGAGCCCGTGCGCACCAGCGTCACCACCAGCACGCCGCCCAGCGACATCCCGGCCAGCGCGCCGATGACCCGCC
This sequence comes from Streptomyces sp. NPDC002640, assembly GCF_053592575.1. Taxonomy (NCBI): domain Bacteria; kingdom Bacillati; phylum Actinomycetota; class Actinomycetes; order Kitasatosporales; family Streptomycetaceae; genus Streptomyces; species Streptomyces sp. NPDC002640. The sequence continues at coordinate 117,647 of NZ_JBSFVZ010000003.1, forward strand.
GCGGCAGGTCCCGGGAGGCCACCGTGTAGAGGCCCACCACGCCCAGCAGGTAGCCCATCAGCGCGGGCGTCACGGCCAGCCCCACCAGGGCCACCGCGACCGGCCACCGCCGCCGGAACCCGAGCGTCGCGCCCACCATGACCCCGAACACCACCCCGGCGGCCACCGGCAGCCCGGCGTCCCGGGCGAACCCGACGCCCTCGACCGCGCACTCCCCCGCCGACGCCACCGCCAGCGAGCCGTCCAGCACCACCCCGCGCCAGCGCCGCCACCGCCCGCCGCCCTCACCGGGCCCGGCCCGGTCCACCGCCGTCCGCCGCTCTTCCCCCGTCGTGGTCATACGCACCAGCCTACGGAAAGGCGTCCGGGGAGTTCCTGGGGGTTTGCGGGTGGAGATATCACCGCGCAGCACTCGAACTCAAGGTAAAGACACTCGAACTGGTGAATCGATCGCATACCAGCCCGAACCACCCTCCGGCAGGCGGAGAGTCTGCCGTATGGAACAGCGCGACACCTCGACGGCCCACCTCCGGGAACGGGCCGTCGCCCTGCGACGACAGGGCTTCAGCACGCGTCAGATCCGCGAGGAGCTGGGCATCGCCGGCTGGACCCTCCGGCCACTCCTGGCGGGCGAGCCGCCTCCGGAGTGGACGAAGCGGCCCAACGCCAAGGACACCCTCCGCGCCCGCGCCCGCGAGCTCCGGTCCCAGGGCTGGACCTATGACCGGATCAAGGAGGAGCTGGGCTGCTCGAAGAGCTCCGTGTCCCTCTGGGTGCGGGATCTCCCTGCCCCGGAGCGAAAGCGCCGCACCCGGGAGGAGGCATCCGAGATCGGCAGGCGGGGGTGGGAGGCCCGCCTCCGGGCCCGCGAGGAGGCGCGGCTCGCAACGAAGGAGGAAGGCCGCAAATCGGTGGGCGAACTCACCGAGCGAGAACTCTTCCTCGCCGGTGTGGCCTTGTACTGGGCCGAGGGATCGAAAGACAAGTCCTATGCGCGCCGCGAAAGGGTCGCCTTCGTCAACAGCGACCCGAGCGTGATCCAGGTCTATCTGGCCTGGCTGCGCCTGCTGGACGTCGACCCGCAGCGGCTGCGCTTCGCCGTAATGATCCACGAAGACGCCGATGTGGCAGCTGCCGAGAGCTACTGGGCCGAGCTCACCGGGGCCGACGCGTCCGCCTTCTACAAGACAGGTCTCAAGAGGCACAACCCCAAGACGGTTCGGAAGAACACCGGGGAGAACTACCAGGGCTGTCTCGCTGTTTATGTTCTGCAGGCAGCCGACTTGTACCGTCGCGTCGAGGGGGCCTGGTACGGCATAGTAGAGGCTGCGGCGTCAGCGGCCGGCTCGAATAGCCGCCGCTGACACGGCATTCCCCCGTGGTGTAATTGGCAGCACCCTAGATTTTGGCTCTAGCAGTTCAGGTTCAAATCCTGGCGGGGGAGCCGAACCAAGTGAGCACTTCCGACGGGTCCTGACCGCACGCGCGGTCGGGACCCGCACGCGCGTGTGGCCTCACCGACCCCCCGGTATCCTGCGGGTGTCCCACTCGTAATACAGCCGAAGGGCACCACCGTGAGCGTCAACCGCCCGGCCGCCGTCGTCGTCCTCGCAGCGGGTGAGGGCACCCGTATGAGGTCCGCCACTCCCAAGGTTCTGCACACGCTGTGCGGACGGTCCCTGGTGGGGCACGTGCTCGCGGCGTCGCGGGAGCTGGAGCCGGAGAACCTGGTCGTGGTCGTGGGCCACGCGCGGGAGCAGGTGACGGGTCACCTCGCGGAGACCGACGCCGCCGTCCGCACCGCCGTGCAGGAGGAGCAGAACGGCACCGGCCACGCCGTCCGCATCGCGCTGGCGGAGCTCGGCGAGGCCGACGGCACGGTCGTGGTGGTCTGCGGCGACACCCCGCTGCTGCGCGGCGAGACGCTCCGCGCGCTGGCCGGGACGCACGCCGCCGACGGCAACGCGGTGACGGTGCTGACCGCCGAGGTCCCGGACGCCACCGGCTACGGCCGGATCGTCCGCGACGACCAGGGCGCGGTGACGGCCATCGTGGAGCACAAGGACGCCTCCGAGACGCAGCGCGCGATCCGGGAGATCAACTCCGGCGTGTTCGCGTTCGACGGCCGTCTGCTGGCGGACGCGCTGGGCCGGCTGCGGACCGACAACAGCCAGGGCGAGGAGTACCTGACCGACGTCCTCGGCATCCTCCGGGCGGACGGCCACCGGGTGGGCGCGAGCGTGGCGGCGGACCACCGGGAGATCGCCGGCATCAACAACCGCGTGCAACTGGCCGAGGCGCGGCGGATCATGAACGAGCGGCTGCTGGAGCAGGCCATGCTGTCCGGTGTGACGGTGGTGGACCCGGCGTCGACGTATGTGGACGTGACGGTGACCTTCGGTCAGGACGCGCTGGTGCATCCGAACACGCAGCTGACGGGCTCCACGCACGTCGGCGAGGGCGCCGAGGTGGGCCCGAACAGCCGCCTGAACGACACGGAGGTGGGCCCGGGCGCGCGCCTGGACCACACGGTGGCGGACGGCGCGATCGTGGGCCCGGAGGCGTCGGTGGGCCCGTTCGCGTACCTGCGGCCGGGGACGCGGCTCGGCCTGCGGTCGAAGATCGGCACGTACGTCGAGACGAAGAAGGCGGAGATCGGCGAGGGCACCAAGGTGCCGCACCTGACCTATGTCGGGGACGCCACCATCGGCGACCACACCAACATCGGCGCCGCCAGCGTGTTCGTGAACTACGACGGCCAGGAGAAGCACCACACGACGATCGGGTCGCACTGCCGTACCGGCGCGGACAACATGTTTGTGGCACCTGTCACTGTCGGGGACGGCGCCTACACCGCCGCGGGGTCGGTGCTGACCACGCCGGTGCCGCCCGGTGCGCTGGCCGTGGCCCGTGCCCAGCAGCGGAATATCGCGGGTTGGGTGGCCCGGAAGCGTCCGGGGAGCGCGGCGGCGAAGGCCGCCGAGGAGGCGTCCCGACAGGTGGACGGCGAAGGCTGAGCGTGTCCAGGCCCGTCTGATCGGGCGTACCGTGATAAGTGCAGATACTCGCACCACCCCCCAGCCGGGCGGGCAGGCGCCGTCCGGCACTCTCCCCTGCCCCCGCCCGCTGTGAGACCACACCTCTGAGGAGACAGTGCTGTGACCGGGATCAAGACGACCGGCCAGAAGAAGATGATGTTCTTCTCCGGCCGCGCCCACCCCGAGCTTGCCGAGGAGGTGGCGCACCAGCTGGGCGTCGAGGTCGTCCCGACCAAGGCGTTCGACTTCGCGAACGGCGAGATCTACGTCCGCTACCAGGAGTCGGCGCGTGGCGCGGACTGCTTCCTGATGCAGAGCCACACGGCCCCCATCAACAAGTGGGTCATGGAGCAGCTGATCATGATCGACGCGCTGAAGCGCGCGTCGGCCCGGTCGATCACGGTCATCGTGCCGTTCTACGGCTATGCCCGTCAGGACAAGAAGCACCGTGGTCGTGAGCCCATCTCGGCCCGTCTGATCGCGGATCTGATGAAGACCGCGGGCGCGGACCGCATCCTGACCGTGGATCTGCACACGGACCAGATCCAGGGCTTCTTCGACGGTCCGGTGGACCACCTGTTCGCGCTGCCGCTGCTGGCGGACTACGTGGGCGCGAAGGTGGACCGGGACAAGCTGACCGTGGTCTCCCCGGACGCCGGCCGGGTGCGGGTGGCGGACCGCTGGTGCGACCGTCTGGGCGCGCCGCTGGCGATCGTGCACAAGCGGCGTGACAAGGACGTCGCGAACCAGGTGACGGTCCATGAGGTGGTGGGCGAGGTCAAGGGCCGGGTGTGCGTCCTGGTCGACGACATGATCGACACCGCGGGCACGATCTGCGCGGCGGCGGACGCGCTGTTCGCGCACGGTGCGGCGGACGTGATCGTGACGGCGACGCACGGTGTGCTGTCGGGTCCGGCGGCGGACCGGCTGAAGAACTCGCGGGTGAGCGAGTTCGTGCTGACGAACACCCTGCCGACGCCGGGTGAGCTGGAGCTGGACAAGATCACGGTGCTGTCGATCGCGCCGACGATCGCCTCCGCGGTGCGTGAGGTGTTCCAGGACGGTTCGGTCACCAGCCTGTTCGACGAGCAGTGAGGATGACCACGTCGAGCTAGCCGGGCGCTAGATCGTTTTTGTGCGGCCTTCCTCGCCGAGTAGACTTCTGGAGTTGCTCGGCGAGGGAGGCCGTACTTCTGTGTACGGCGGTCCGTTATCGACGCGCTCTTCGTAGCAGGCCGTTGTTTGGCCGGGTGACCCCGACCGTTTGACGTACCACTACGAAGGAGTGTGAGCATGTCCGAGGTGAAGCTCGCCGCCGAGACCCGTTCCGAGTTCGGCAAGGGTGCGGCCCGTCGCATCCGCCGCGAGAACAAGGTGCCGGTCGTCCTCTACGGCCACGGCACGGACCCGAAGCACCTGACCCTGCCGGGTCACGACCTGCTGCTGGCGCTGCGTACGCCGAACGTCCTGATCTCCCTGACGATCGACGGCAAGGGCTCCGAGCTGGCGATCCCGAAGTCCGTGCAGCGTGACCCGCTGAAGGGCTTCCTGGAGCACGTCGACCTGCTGCTCGTGAACAAGGGCGAGAAGGTCGCGGTCGAGATCCCGGTCGTCACCGAGGGCGAGCTGGCCCCGGGTGCCGGTCTGGTCGAGCTGGTGCAGGCGGCGCTGTCCGTCGAGGCCGAGGCCACCAACATCCCGGAGTCCGTGGTCGTGTCGATCGAGGGCCTGGAGTCGGGTGCCAACGTCCTGGCCAAGGACGTGAAGCTGCCGAAGGGTGTCTCCCTGGCCGGTGACGAGGAGGCCGTCGTGCTCTCCGTCGTCGCCCCGCAGGTCGAGGAGTCCGAGGAGGCGGCCGAGGAGGCCCCCGAGGGCGACGTGGTCGACGAGGGCTGAATCCGCCCTTGATCTGTCGTTCCGCCGGCCGCCGCTCCCCGAGGGGGCGGCGGCCGGTGGTCTTTTCCCAGGGAGAGTGACGTGGTGTCCACAGACGCGAATGCCCCGTGGCTGGTGGTGGGTCTCGGCAATCCGGGGCCGGAGTACGCGATGAACCGGCACAACGTCGGCTTCATGGTGGCGGACCTGCTGGCGGAGCGGATGGGCGGCCGGTTCAAGCGGGCCGGGAAGGCGCAGGCGCAGGTGGTGGAGGGCCGGGTGGGTCCGCCCGGTCCGGCGGGCCGGCGGGTGGTGCTGGTGAAGCCGATGTCGTTCATGAACCTGTCCGGGGGGCCGGTGAACGCGCTGCGGGACTTCTACAAGGTGCCGGCGGCGCAGGTGGTGGCGGTCCACGACGAGCTGGACATCGACTACGGGACGCTGCGGCTGAAGCTGGGCGGTGGCGACAACGGGCACAACGGGCTGAAGTCGGTCACCAAGGCGATGGGGCCGGACTACCACCGGGTGCGGTTCGGGATCGGGCGGCCGCCGGGGCGGATGCAGGTGGCGGACTTCGTGCTGAAGGACTTCTCCTCGGTGGAGCGCAAGGAGCTGGAGTTCTTCGTCGACCGGGCGGCCGACGCGACCGAGGCGCTGGTCCTGGAGGGGCTCGAGCGGGCGCAGGGCACCTACAACTGCTGACCGCCGCGCGCCGGTCCGGGGTGCCGGGGGCACCCGCGGTGGGCCGGGGGGCGTGGGTGCGGGGTGTGCGCCCCGGGTGATCGGGTCCGCTCCCCCAGTTCGGGGGAATCCGCTTCCCGCCCCGCCCCGCGCCCGTACTCTGATGGGCAGCACCGGTGGGGGCCGGTGCCGTTCAGGGGGCGAGACAGTCGGGTACGGCGCCCGGATCCGGTGGGTGGAGCAGCGCGGGTACGACTCGGGTGCGGCGGCGGCCGGCCCGGGGTCGTCGGGTGCGGTTCCTCGCTCCGGGGCCCTGCGGCCTGGGTCTGGGCCGGGTGCCGTGTCCGCTTCGCCATGTGGCGCCGGCGCCGGGGCTCAGCCCGTGGCGCCGGCGTCCTGGCACGGCTCCGCACACTGGCAGGCAGACGGGACGGGGTGGGTCGGATGGTCCGCGTTCGGGTGCTGGTCGTCGACGACCACCGCATCTTCGCCGAGTCGCTGGCCGCCGCCCTGGCGGCCGAGCCGGACGTCGAGGTGTCGGCGGCGGGCAGCGCGGTGGCGGCTTTGAGGTCGCTGGAGCGTGCGGCGACGGACGGGCGGCGTTTCGACGTGCTGCTGGTCGACGCGGACCTGGGTGGGCCGGGTGCGGTGAACGGTTCTCCGGCGGGCTCGCGGGTGTCGCTGCCGGTGCAGTCCTCCGTGTCCTCGTCCGGTGCCGGGTCAGGGTACGGGGCCGGGTCCGGCGCCGGGTACGGGTCCGGGTCCGGCGCCGGGTACGGGTCCGGGTCCGACGGGGCCGCGGGCGGTCAGGGGGCCGCCGGTGCGGTGGCCGGGGACGGGATCGCGCTGGTGGCGACGGTGCGGTCGGCGCATCCGGGTGTGCGGACGGTGGTGCTGGCGGAGAAGGACGATCCGCGGCGGGCCGCCCAGGCGCTGCAGGCGGGGGCTTCGGGCTGGGTGGCGAAGGACTGTTCGCTGTCGCGGCTGCTGACGGTGGTGCGGGGTGTGCTGCGGGACGAGACGCATCTGCCGCCGGCGCTGCTGACGGGCGTGCTGCGGGAGATGACGACGGCGCGGCGGCACCGGACGGAGAGCGAGCGGCTGGTGGAGTCGCTGACGCCGCGGGAGCGCGAGGTGCTGCGCTGCATGGTGGCGGGGCTGGGCCGCAAGGCGGTGGCGGAGCGGCTGTTCCTGTCCCCGCACACGGTGCGGACGCACATGCAGAACGTGCTGGGGAAGCTGGGCGTGCACTCGACGCTGGCGGCGGTGGCGCTGGCGCGGCGGGCCGGGGTGGGTCCGGTGGACCTAGCCGGGGATGTTGTCGAACGGGGCGGTCAGCCGGCGTAGCAGGGTGGCGAGTTCGCCGCGTTCGCCGCGGGAGAGTTCGGAGAGCAGGGCGCGTTCCTGGTCGAGGAGGCCGGACAGGGCCAGGTCGGCGCGGTTCTTGCCCTCCTCGGTGAGGCGGACGAGGACGCCGCGGCGGTCGCTGGGGTCGGGGAGGCGTTCGACGAGGCTCTTCTTGGCGAGCCGGTCGATGCGGTTGGTCATGGTGCCGGAGGTGACCAGCGTCTGGGTGAGGAGTTGCCCGGGCGAGAGCTGGTAGGGGGCTCCGGCGCGGCGGAGCGCGGTGAGCACGTCGAACTCCCAGGGTTCGAGGTGGTGCTCGGAGAAGGCGAGGCGGCGGGCGCGGTCGAGGTGGCGGGCGAGCCGGCTGACCCGGCTGAGCACTTCGAGCGGTTCCACGTCGAGGTCCGGGCGCTCGCGGCGCCACGCTGCGACCAGTCGATCGACCTCGTCCTCCATACGATCAGTGTAGTGGTTGTGTCGACGTGAAGTCTCTTGAACGCAACTATCTTGACGTCAAGAGATTTCCGCGGTGCACTGGGCGCATGGACTGGGATGCCGAGCAGTACTTGCGCCACGCGGGTGATCGCGCCCGCCCGTTCCTCGACCTGCTGGCCCGGGTGCCGCGGTTGCCGTCCGCCGCGCCGCGGATCGCCGACCTGGGGTGCGGGCCGGGCACCACCACGGCGGACCTGCTGGCGCGGCGGTGGCCCGCGGCGCGGATCACCGGCTACGACAACTCGCCCGCGATGCTGGAGCGGGCGGCCCCGCTGGCCGGCCCGACGGAGGGCGGCGGCGGCCTGGACTTCGCCTTCGCCGACCTCACGGAGTGGTCGCCGGACCGGACGTACGACCTGATCGTCTCCAACGCGGCGCTGCACTGGGTTCCGGGGCACGCGGAGGCGCTGCCGGAGTGGGCCGGGGCGCTGCCGCCGGGCGGGGTGCTGGCCTTCCAGGTGCCGTACAACCTGGACGCGCCGGTGCACGCCCTGATGCGGGAGACGGCCGGGGACCCGCGCTGGGCGGACCGGCTGCGGGGGGTGCTGCGGGGCGGCGACTCGGTGCGCGACCCGGGGGTCTACCTGGACCTGTTCGCGCGGCGGGGGTTCGCGGTGGACGTCTGGGAGACGACGTACCTGCACGTCCTGCCGGGTGAGGACGCGGTGCTGGACTGGGTGTCGGGCACGGGCCTGCGGCCGGTGCTGTCCGCGCTCGCCTCCGACCCGCCGCTGCGGGACGCGTTCGTCGCCGCCTACCGCGACCGCCTCCGGGAGGCCTACCCCCGCGCCCCGTACGGCACGGTCCTGCCGTTCCGCCGCCTGTTCTGCGTGGCCGTCGCACCGGGAGGGGCCGCGGGGTGATCGTCGCGCGGCACAACGGCGCCCCGCGCCCGGTGGGGGCCGGGTGGGGGCGCCGTCGTGTCGGGGGTGGGGTGGGTCAGCCGGTGTTGCGGAGGCCGGCGGCGACGCCGTTGACGGTGAGGAGCAGGGCCCGCGCGAGGAGCGGGTCGACCTCCTCGCCGCGCGCGGCGGCGTCCCGCTGCCGCTTGAGCAGGGTGACCTGGAGGTAGGAGATCGGGTCCAGGTAGGCGTCCCGGATCGCGAAGGTCTGCTTCAGGACCGGGTTGGCGTCCAGCAGGCTTGCCTCACCAGTGACCTTGAGGACCTCCGCCACCGTGAGCTCGTGCTCCGCCTTGATCGCGTCGAAGACGTGCTGGAGTTCGTCGGGCACGAGGTTGTCGACGTACAGGGAGGCGATCCGCAGGTCCGTCTTGGCCAGCGTCATCTCGACGTTGGAGATGAAGTTCCGGAAGAAGTGCCACTCCTGGTGCATCTCCTCCAGGACGCTGTCGAGGCCGGCCTCGCGCAGCGCCTTCAGGCCGGAGCCGACGCCGAACCAGCCGGGGACGATCTGCCGGGACTGGGTCCAGCCGAAGACCCACGGGATCGCGCGGAGGGAGTCGAGGCCGCCGCCCGCGTCGGGGCGGCGCGAGGGCCGCGAGCCCAGGTGGAGTTCGGCGAGCTGGTCGACCGGGGTGGAGGCGAAGAAGTACGCGGGCAGGTCCGGGTCCTCGACCAGCTTCCGGTAGGCGACGTGCGCGGCGTCGGAGACGACGTCCATCGCCGCGTCCCATCGGGCCAGCGCCTCCACCGACTGCCGCGGCGCGGTGTGCAGCGCGGACGCCTGCAGCGTGGCCGCCACCGTCAGTTCGAGGTTCTCCCGGGCCAGCGACGGCACCAGGTACTTGTCGGAGATGACCTCGCCCTGCTCGGTCACCTTGATCTCGCCCTCCAGCGTGCCCCACGGCTGGGCGAGGACCGCGTCGTGCGAGGGGCCGCCGCCGCGGCCGACGGTGCCGCCCCGGCCGTGGAAGAGCCGCAGCCGCACGCCGTGCCGGTGCGCGACGTCGCGCAGGCGGCGCTGGGCGCGGTGGATCTCCCACTGGCTGGTGGTGATGCCGCCGAACTTGGAGGAGTCGGAGTAGCCGAGCATGACCTCCTGGACGTCGCCCCGCAGCGCGACCAGGCGCCGGTAGGACGGGTCGGAGAGCATGTCGTCGAGGATGGTGTCCGCGGCCTTGAGCTCGTCGGTGGTCTCCAGCAGCGGGACGATGCCGATCTTCGCCCAGCCGGCGTGCAGGTCCAGCAGCCCGGCCTCGCGGGCCAGCACCGCGGCCGCGAAGACGTCGTCGGCGCCCTGGCACATGGAGATGATGTACGACTCGATGACCTCGGGCCCGAACACCTCCAGCGCGCGCTTGACCGTGTCGAAGGTGCCCAGCGTCTTGGTGCCGGCCTTGTCCAGCGGGGCCGGGCTCGGGGCCAGCGGGCGGCGGGAGCGCAGTTCCTTGGCGAGCAGCCGGCTCCGGTAGTCGCGCGGCATGTCCGCGTACCGCCAGGACTCCTCGCCGAGGCGGTCGAAGAGCTGGCCGAGCGCGTGGTGGTGGGCGTCGGCGTGCTCGCGGACGTCCATGGTGGCGAGCTGGAGGCCGAACGCCGACAGGGTGCGGATCGTGCGGTCCATCCGGCCGTCCGCGAACAGTCCCGCCCGGTGTTCGCGCAGCGAGACCTGGATCAGCGTCAGGTCGTCCAGGAGCTGGGCGGTGCCCAGGTAGTCGCGGCCGGGCTCGTGCGCGGTGCCCTTGGCGAGGCGCTCCTTGGTGTTGAGCAGCTTCTGCCGGATGCAGGTGGCCTTCAGCCGGTACGGCTCCTCGGCGTTCAGCCGCTTGTAGCGCGGGCTGATCTCGTGCAGCAGCTCCAGGTCCCGCTGGAGGGACGCCAGCAGGTCGTCGGTGGCGCCGGTGTAGCGGATCGAGTTCGACAGGAAGCCGCGCAGCTCGTCGATCATCTCGAGGGCGTCGTTGATGCCGTGCTCGTGCTGGAGGATCAGCACGTCCCAGGTGACCTGCGGGGTGACGTTGGGGTTGCCGTCGCGGTCGCCGCCGATCCAGGTGCCGAAGGTCAGCGGCCGGGTCGCGTCGGGGAGTTCGACGCCGATCCGCTCCAGCTCCGCGGTCAGGTCCTCCAGCACGTCGCCGACCGGGCCGGCGTGCAGCTCGTCCAGGTAGTAGATCGCGTTGCGGGCCTCGTCGGCCGGCTCGGGGCGGACCACGCGCAGTTCGTCCGTCTGCCAGACGAGGTCGATGTTCTCGGCCAGCCGGGTGTCGTGCCGGCGCCGGTCCGCCTCGATGACCGGGGTCTCCAGCAGGTGCGCGATGCGCCGCAGCTTGTTCAGCACCGAGCGGCGGGCGGCCTCGGTCGGGTGCGCGGTGAAGACCGGACGGATGTTGAGGTTGCGGACCGTCTCCCGGAGGTGGTCGGGGTCCGCGTCCTTCAGGCGGTCCGCCGTACGGGCGAGCTGGCTGCCCTCCGCCGCCCGGCGCGCCCTCAGTTCGCGCCCCCGGTGCACCTGTTCGGTGACGTTCGCGAGGTGGAAGTAGGTGGAGAAGGCGCGGACCAGCTTGGCGGCCGTCTCCAGCTCGGTGCCCCGGAGCAGCTCGGCCGCGGCCTCGCCGTCCTCCCGGGTCAGTCTGCGGACCTTCTCCACGAGTTCCAGCAGCTCGGGACCTTCCTGCCGGACCAGGGTCTGACCCAGCAGGTCACCCAGGCGGCGGATGTCGCTCCGCAGTTCGCTGCTCGTGGTGGTGGTCCGGTCGTCGACACTGCTCACAGGTGCGGCTCCTTGCAACGGTGAAGCTCTGTCTGGCAGGGCATCCGGGCGCGCCACCCATGCGGCCGTGCTCGGCTTTCAGGGGCGTGCGTCCGGGAAGAGACTGAATGGAGGAGCGGACCGCGCTGTCCGACCGGTCCAAGGATAGGCAGGCGCCGCCACACGCGGGGGAACGGCTCTTGCTGTGAGACGAAGCGCTGACATACTTACGATTCCGTAGGTTACGGAACCGTAGGGAGCGGGCATCGGTGGTGCCTCCGTCACCTGGCCCGTTCTCCGCACTCTCCATCACTCGAGGGATGCCCATGACGACAAGCTCCGACGTGATCGACGAAGACTCGCGGCCCACCACCGCACCCGAACAGGTCCTGCCGAAGGCCACCCTGGGGGGCGAGCAGAAGCGCACGGTCGAACAGGTCGCCCTGCTCCTCTTCATCATCGTTCCGTTCGCGGCGCTGGTGGCGGCCGTGCCGCTGGCCTGGGGCTGGGGGGTGAGCTGGCTCGACCTCGGCCTGATGGTCTTCTTCTACTACTGGGGCTGTCACGGGGTGACCATCGGTTACCACCGGCACTTCACGCACGGCTCCTTCAAGGCCAAGCGGCCGCTGAAGATCGCGCTCGCCGTCATGGGCTCCATGGCCGTCGAGGGCCCCCTGGTCCGCTGGGTGGCCGACCACCGCCGCCACCACAAGTTCTCCGACGCCGAGGGCGACCCGCACTCGCCGTGGCGCTACGGCGAGACCGTCCCCGCCCTCGTCAAGGGCCTCTGGTGGGCGCACATCGGCTGGATGTTCGACGAGGAGCGCACCCCGCAGGAGAAGTACGCGCCCGACCTGATCAAGGACCCGGCGCTGCGGGCCATCTCCCGCCAGTTCATCGGCTGGACCATCCTGTCGCTGGCCATCCCGCCGATCGTCGGCGGTCTGGTCACCCAGTCCTGGTGGGGCGCCTTCACCGCGTTCTTCTGGGGCTCCCTGGTCCGGGTGGCCCTGCTGCACCACGTGACGTGGTCGATCAACTCCATCTGCCACGCCACCGGCAAGCGGCCCTTCAAGTCCCGGGACCGTTCCGGGAACGTCTGGTGGCTGGCCGTGCTGTCCTGCGGCGAGTCCTGGCACAACCTGCACCACGCCGACCCCACCTCCGCGCGCCACGGCGTGTTCAAGGGGCAGATCGATTCCTCGGCCCGTTTCATCCGCTGGTTCGAGCAGCTGGGCTGGGCGTACGACGTGCGCTGGCCCTCCGAGGAGCGTCTCGCCGCACGGCGTGATCCGGACGCCAAGCGGTCCCGCCGGGCCGGGGCCACGGCCGACGCGGCATGATTGACGTGTGGTGACCGACTCCAGCAGCCCCAGCGATCCCGACCGGCCCCGTGACGACACGCGGGAGGGGAAGCCGCCCAGGCGGGCGCGCCGCACCCGGATGACGGGTGCGGAACGGCGCCAGCAGCTGCTGGAGATCGGACGCACGCTCTTCGCCGCCAAGGGCTTCGAGGGGACCTCCGTGGAGGAGATCGCGGCGAAGGCCGGGGTCTCCAAGCCGGTGGTCTACGAGCACTTCGGCGGCAAGGAAGGGCTCTACGCGGTGGTCGTCGACCGCGAGATGCGGCGGCTGCTCGACATGGTCACCGGGTCGCTGACGGCCGGCCATCCGCGGGAGCTGTGCGAGCAGGCGGCGTTCGCCCTCCTCGACTACATCGAGGAGTACACCGACGGCTTCCGGATCCTGGTGCGGGACTCGCCGATCCCGCAGTCCACGGGGTCCTTCGCCTCGCTGATCTCCGACATCGCCACCCAGGTCGAGGACATCCTCGGCCGGGAGTTCAAGAGCCGGGGCTTCGACCCGAAGCTGGCGCCGCTGTACGCGCAGGCGCTGGTGGGGATGGTCGCCCTGACCGGGCAGTGGTGGCTCGACGTCCGCCGCCCCAAGAAGGCCGAGGTCGCCGCGCACCTGGTCAACCTCGCCTGGCACGGCCTCGACGGGCTGGAGCAGAAGCCGAAGCTGATCGGCCACCGGAAGTCGTAGGACCCCGCCTACCCCTCGCTCCCGCCCTCCACCGGCGCCGGCCGGTCCGGGTCCCGGTCCCCGGTGGCCTCCTTCCCCAGGACGAGCCCCTTGGCGGGACCCTCGGGGATCACCGCGTCCGTGCCGTAGGCGACGCGGTGGACGTCGGAGTAGTCGGCCTTCTTCGCGTCCGGACCGGTGAGCACGGTGACGGCCCCGTCCCCGTCGTGGTCGTCGACCAGCACGCACACCGGGATGCCCGCCCGCGCGTATTCGCGCCGCTTGCGGATGCGGTCCCGTTCGACGTTGCGGGACCCCGGGGAGACGACCTCGACGACCATGGCGACACCGGACGCGTCGACGCCGAGACCGTCCTCGTCGGGGATCTCGTCCAGGTCCTCGGGCGCGACGAAGAGGTCGGGGACCCAGCACTTGCGTCGGTGAACGACGTTGCCGTCGTGATGGACCGCGTAACCGCTGTCCCGCAGGTGGCTGTCGAGCAGCCGGCGAAGACGGTTGATCAGCACCGTGTGACGGCGACGACCGGTGGGTGACACCTCGATGGCTGCCTCGATGATCTCGGCGCGGTAGCCCTCGGGGAGCTCCATGGACTGCCAGGTCCGCCACAGGAACTCGTCCAGGTCGAAAGCCGGGTCGTCTTCGCCTGTCACCGGGTACACCTCGTGCGCGAGAGGGGTCGTCGTGAGCACCTCCTCCATCCGTGTGGGCGCGGACGCCACGCGGGACGACCGACACCGGCACGGTAGGCGCCGGTGTCGGTCGTGCGGTGGCAGGTCCTCGCCGGATCACCCGGACGGGGAGTCGCGCGGGGGTCAGCGGAGGCGGCGGGCTCCCTGGGAGGGGACCGCGGGGAAGGTGCGCGGGGGCTCGTAGCCGGCCGCGGCGAAGGCGGACTCCACGGCGGTGGCGACCGCGGCGGCCCGGTCGTCGTCGACGAGGACGATGGCGGAGCCGCCGAACCCGCCGCCGGTCATCCGCGCGCCGAGCGCGCCCGCGGCGAGCGCGGCGTCGACCACGGCGTCGAGCTCCGGCGCGGAGACGCGGAAGTCGTCGCGGAGCGAGGCGTGGCCCTCGGTGAGGACGGGCCCGACGCCGCGGGTGTCGCCGGCGGAGAGGAGCCGGACGACCCGTTCGACGCGTTCGTCCTCGGTGACGACGTGGCGGACCAGGCGGCGGATCTCCTCGTCGTCGATCCGGGCCAGGGCCTCGTCGAGCTCCGCGTAGGGGATGTCGCGCAGGGCCCGCACGCCGAGGAGTTCGGCGCCCCGCTCGCAGCCGGCCCGGCGCTTGCCGTACTCGCCGCCGCTGTGGGAGTGCTTGACCTGGGTGTCGACGACCAGCAGCCGCATGCCCTCGGCGGCGAGGTCGAAGGGGATCTGCCGCCGCGTGCCGTCGCGGGTGTCGAGGAAGAGGGCGTGTCCGGCCTCGCAGCAGGCGGAGGCGGTCTGGTCCATGATCCCGGTGGGGGCGCCCACGTACTCGTTCTCGGCGCGCTGGCACAGCCGGGCCAGCAGCGCCCGGTCCAGGCCGAGGCCGAAGAGGTCGTCGAGGGCGAGGGCGACGACGACCTCCAGGGCCGCCGAGGAGGAGAGCCCGGCACCGCTCGGCACGGTGGACGCGAGGTGGACGTCGGCGCCGGTGACGTCGTGGCCACCCTCCGTCAGCGCCCACACCACGCCCGCCGGGTAGGCGGTCCACCGCTTGTCCGAGCCGGGGAGCAGCTCCTCGACGCGGCGTTCGACCACGCCGCCGGGCACGTCGGCGGAGGAGAACCGCAGGACCCCGTCCTCGCGCGGCGACACCGCGGCGACGGCGACGTGCGGCAGGGCGAAGGGCATCACGAAGCCGTCGTTGTAGTCGGTGTGCTCACCGATGAGGTTGACCCGCCCGGGGGCGGCCCAGACGCCGGCCGGCTCGGCGCCGTACAGCTCGGTGAACCGCCGGGCGACGGCCTCGGCGGCGGCCGCGGGGTCGGCGGGGGTCTCGACCGACTCGGTCATGTGCGGTGGCCTTCCTCGATGACGGGAGACGCTCACGCGCTGCGGCGCGCGAACTCCCAGGCGTCGGAGACGATGGTGGTCAGGTCGGCGCGGCGCGGCCGCCAGCCGAGCCGGTCCCGGGCGGTGGCGGCGGAGGCGACCAGCGCGGCCGGGTCCCCGCCGCGCCGCTCGGCGACCCGCTCCGGGACCGGATGCCCGGTCACCCGGCGGACCGTCTCGACGACCTGACGGACCGAGAACCCGTTGCCGTTGCCCAGGTTGCAGATCAGGTGCTCGCCGGGGGTGGCGGCCTCCAGGGCCAGCAGGTGCGCCTCGGCGAGGTCGGCCACGTGGATGTAGTCGCGGATGCAGGTGCCGTCGGGCGTCGGGTAGTCGTCGCCGTAGACCGCGATGTGGTCCCGCCTGCCCAGGGCGACCTGGAGGATCAGCGGGATCAGGTGCGACTCTGGGTCGTGGCGCTCGCCGTACGCCCCGTAGGCGCCGGCCACGTTGAAGTAGCGCAGGCTGACCGCGGCCAGGCCGTGGGCGTTCGCCTCGCTGGTGATCATGTGGTCGACGGCCAGCTTGGTGGCGCCGTACGGGTTGGTGGGCGCGGTGGGGGCGGTCTCCGGGATGGGGACCTCGGCCGGTTCGCCGTAGGTGGCGGCGGTCGAGGAGAACACCAGCCGCCGCACCCCCGCCTCGCGCATCGCGGCCAGCAGCGCCAGGGAGCCGCCGACGTTGTTCTCCCAGTACTTCTCCGGCTTCACCACGGACTCGCCGACCTGCGAGGAGGCGGCGAAGTGGAGCACGGCGTCGAAGGAGGCGTCGAGGTGGCGGCCCGCGTCGCGCAGGTCGGCCTCGACAAACGCGGCGCCCTCGGGGACGCCCTCGCGGAAGCCGGTGGACAGGTCGTCGAGGACGACGACCTCGTGCCCGGCCTCCAGCAGGTGCTGGGCGACCACGCTGCCGATGTAGCCGGCGCCGCCGGTCACCAGGTACTTGCCGGTCCCGCTCACGCGCTCGCCACCTCCCGCAGCCGTGCCGCGGCGGCCTCCGGCGGCACGTCGTTGATGTACACGCCCATCCCGGACTCGGAGCCCGCGAGGAACTTCAGCTTGCCGGAGGTCCGGCGGATGGTGAACAGCTCGAGGTGGAGCGCGAAGTCGTCCCGCGTCACCCCTTCGTACGCGTCCAGACCGCTGAACGGCGCCTGGTGCCAGGCGGCGATGTAGGGCGTGGGCGGCTCGTCGGGACCGAAGATCCGGTCGAAGCGGCGCAGCAGCTCCAGGTAGATCCGGGGGAACTCGGCGCGCTGGTCCTCGTCGAGGGCGGTCAGGTCGGGGACGCGGCGGCGCGGGTAGAGGTGCACCTCGTAGGGCCAGTGGGCCGCGTAGGGGACGAAGGCGACCCAGTGGTCACCCGCGAGGACCAGTCGTTCCCCGGCCGACTCGCGCTCGACGATCTCGTCGAAGAGATTGGCGGTGGCCGACTCGCGGCGGCGGGCCGCCAGGGACTGGAACATCCGCGCGGTACGCGGCGTGACGAAGGGGTAGGCGTAGATCTGCCCGTGGGGGTGACCGAGCGTCACGCCGATCTCGCGGCCCCGGTTCTCGAAGGGGAAGACCTGGACGACGGAGGAGAGATGCGACAGCTCGGCGGTCCGGTCGGTCCAGGCGTCGAGAACCAGCCGGGCCTGCTCCTCGGAGAGCTCGGCGAACGAGGCGTCGTGGTCCTCGGTGAAGCAGACGACCTCGCAGCGGCCCGAGTCGCCGGCCAGCGAGGGGAAGCGGTTCTCGAAGACGGCCACGTCGTAGTGGCTGTCCGGGATCTCGCTGAGCCGGTCGCCCTGGCTGGGGCAGAGCGGGCACTGGTCGGCCGGCGGGTGGTAGGTGCGGCCCTGACGGTGCGAGGCGACCGCGATGTCGTCGCCGAGGAGCTCGTCGTGACGGACCTCGGAGCTGGTGACGGTGGCGTCCAGGGGACGCCGGTCGACCGCGTCGCGCGCGGGTCCGTCACCGAGGTCGTAGTAGATGAGCTCGCGCCCGTCGGCAAGCCGGGTCGAAGTCTTCCTCACCGTCGATCGCCTTCCTGCCGCACCGCCCGGCTCCCTCGGATGTCCCGTCCGGATGCGCGATGCCTCGAACAGAAGTCAACATAACAGACCACAACAGAACTCAACCCGACCAGAGATGTCACAATCAGGGGACGAGAAGTAACAGGAGCGTTCAAACATCGACATCCTCGGTATGAGATCGGCCGTGAATTCCGTAACGCGCGACGAAGCGAGTTCCTATGCCCCCCACACATCTGGCAGCTGAGCTGCGGCTCCCCGCCAACTGGCTCGACTACAGCCTGCTGGCCATCTACTTCCTCTTCGTGCTCGGCGTCGGCTTCCTGGCGCGGAAGTCGGTCAAGACCAGCCTCGACTTCTTCCTCTCGGGCCGGTCACTGCCCGCGTGGGTGACGGGTCTCGCCTTCATCTCCGCCAACCTCGGCGCCACCGAGGTCCTCGGCATGGCGGCCAACAGTGCCCAGTACGGCGTCTACACGGTGCACTGGTACTGGATCGGCGCCATCCCGGCCATGGTCTTCCTCGGCCTGGTGATGATGCCGTTCTACTACGGCTCCAAGGTCCGGTCGGTGCCCGAGTTCCTGCTGCTGCGCTTCGACAAGTCGGCGCACCTGCTGTCCTCGGTGCTGTTCGCGTTCGCCGCGATCCTGATCGCCGGCGTCAACCTGTACTCGCTGGCGATCGTGGTCGAGGCGCTGCTCGGCTGGCCCGAGTGGGTGGCCATCGTCGTGGCCGGCTTCTTCGTCCTCGCGTACATCACCATCGGCGGTCTCTCCTCGGCGATCTACAACGAGGTGCTGCAGTTCTTCGTGATCCTCGCGGCGCTGATCCCGATCACCGTCCTGGGCCTGAAGCGGGTCGGCGGCTGGGACGGCCTGACCGACTCGCTCACCGCGCAGAAGGGCGGCGACTTCGTCACCGCGTGGGGTGGCACCGGCATCGGCAGCGACAACCCGCTGGGCGCCAACTGGCTGACCATCGTCCTGGGCCTCGGCTTCGTGCTGTCCTTCGGCTACTGGACGACCAACTTCGCCGAGGTCCAGCGCGCGCTGTCCGCCAAGAACCTCTCCGCCGCCCAGCGCACCCCGCTGATCGCCGCGTTCCCGAAGATCTTCATCGTCTTCCTGGTGATGATCCCCGGCCTGGTCGCCGCCGTGCTGGTGCCCAAGATCGGCCAGGCCTCCTCCGGCCTGGAGTACAACGACGCGATCCCCTACCTGATGGGCCAGCTGCTGCCCAACGGTGTGCTCGGCATCGCGATCACCGGTCTGGTCGCGGCGTTCATGGCCGGTATGGCGGCCAACGTCTCCTCCTTCAACACCGTCTTCACCACGGACATCTGGGCGAAGTACGTGAAGCGGAACCAGGAGGACGCCTACTACCTGCGCTTCGGACGGCTGATCACCGTCCTCGGCGTGCTGGCCTCGATGGGCACGGCGTTCCTCGCGTCGACCTTCTCCAACATCATGGCCTACCTGCAGACGCTGTTCTCCTTCTTCAACGTGCCGATGTTCGTGGTCTTCATCATCGGCATGTTCTGGAAGCGGGCGTCGATGGTCTCCGGCTTCTGGGGCCTGCTCGCCGGTACGGTCTCGGCGATGGTGAACTACTTCGTCATCTACAAGCAGGGCATCATCGACATCCCCTCCGACCAGGGCGCCAACTTCGTCTCGGCGATCGTCGGCTTCGTCGCCGGCGCGGTGGTGATGGTCGCGGTCTCGCTCTTCACCAAGCCCAAGCCGATCGAGGAGCTGCAGGGCCTGGTCTACGGCACCAAGTCGCCGGGCATGACCGAGCCGGCCGCCGAGGGCGACGACGCCTGGTACCGCAAGCCGGCCCTGCTGGGCTGGGGAGCGATCATCCTGGCCGCCGCCTGCTACATCCCGTTCTCGTTCTAAGAGCGCACGCGGGAGAATGGAGAGACCATGTCCGAGTTTTCCGAGAAGGACGTCCAGCGGTCGGTCACCGAGCTGGAGACCAAGTCCGCGAGTGCCGCGCGCCTCTTCGACATCCGCCGCATCATCGGCCTGCTGTTCGTCGTGTACGGCGTGATCGTCACCCTCGCCGGGATCTCGCCGTCGGACGGCGCACGGGAGAAGGCGGTCGACGTCAACATCAACCTGTGGACCGGGCTGGCCATGCTCGCGCTGGGCCTGTTCTTCCTGGCCTGGCTCAAGCTCCGCCCGGCCGCCCCGCCCCCGCCCCCCACGGGCATGGAGGAGCAGAACCGGCTGGGCCAGCACTGAGGCCGAGGCGTCCTGAGACGTCGCCGTCACGGGGAAGGGCCGGACTCCTGTCGGAGTCCGGCCCTTCCCCGTGCGGTACTTCCCCGTGCGGCGTGACGCTCAGCCCTGGTCGAGGAGGCCCGCGCGGGCGGCGAGGGCCGCGGCCTCCAGCCGTGAGCCCACGCCCAGCTTCATCAGCACCCGCTGCACATGGGTGCGGGCCGTGCTGGGCGCTATGCCCATGCCCTCCGCGATCAGCCGGGTGTCCTCGCCCTCGGCGACCCGGACCAGCACCTCCGCCTCCCGAGGGGTGAGCGACGACAGCAGCCGCCGTCCCTCGTCGTCGGGCTCGGCCACCGGGTGGAGCAGCTCGTGGAAGGCGCTCTGCAGCAGCCCCGGCGCGACGGCCGCCTCACCGGCCCGCGCCTTGACGATGGCCCGCTCGACCCCTTCGATCCGCTCGTCGTGGCGCACGTACCCCGACGCCCCGGCCGCGAAGGCCGCCGCGATGCCGCGGGGGCTGGGCACCGGGCCCAGCACCACCACGGCCACCTGGGGCCGCTCCCGCTTGATCCGCTCCACCGGATCGAACGCCCCCGGCCGGGCCGGCTCCGCGGTGCCCAGCAGGCACACCTCCGGCGCCCTGCCGATCACCAGCTCGGCCGCGCCCGCCGCCGGAGCGGCCGCGGCCAGCACCCGGTGCCCGCGCAGCTTCAGGGCGGAGGCCAGCGCCTCCGCGTGCAGTCGGTGGTCGTCGACCACCATGAGCCGCACTCCCATCGAACCCCCCACCTTGCCCCCGGCCCGAGGCCCCCCGGCTCTCGCGGCCCGTATGGACCGGGAAGCTACACGCTTGTTCGACGCGGCGCGCCCCCAACGGCCGACAAGTGCCCCGATCGTCGCATCGCCGGGCGCCGGGTTGCTCCGTCAGCCCTTCGTGCCGTAGGCGACGACCAGCTTCTCGTCCGCCTGGTCGGCGTCGCGGACGTAGACCTGGCTCATGTAGAGGCGGCCCGCGGAGTACAGGAACTCCTGGTGGTCCGGCGAGAACTCGATCTCGACGTCACGGGCCTTCTCGTCGTTGGGCATCTGCAGCAGCACCGTCTGCTTCATGGTGGTGCCGTCGATGCTGACGATCTGACCGCCCTTGTCGTACGGACCCCGCTTGTAGCTGATGACGTCGTCGCCGTCCGCCCGCAGCGGCGCCAGCGCCCAGCCGTCGCCGGCGTCCGCCTTCCTGCCCGCCTTGCCGGTGGCCAGGTCGAAGGCGACGACCTCGTTGGTGCGGCCGGCGTCGGCCCCGCCGGTGGTGTGCTCCTCGGTGGGCAGGTAGAGGCGGTCCTGGGTGACCGCCATGTTCGCGCACTGCTCGACACGGGTGACGCCGTCGCAGTCGCCGGCGTAGGTGTCGCCCGGCGCGGAGATCTTGGCGCGGAGCTCGCCGGTGGCGGCGTCGATGGAGAACAGGTCGGAGACGCCGCTGCCGTCGCCGGCGGTCCGGCCGACGTCGGCCGCGATCACCAGCGGGTCGGTGGAGACGACCGACGCGTACTCGACGCCCTCGGGCATCTTGTACTCGGAGAGCACCGTGCCCTCCTTGGGGTCGATGGTCTGGATGAGCATCTGCGCCGCGGCGGAGGTGCACTTGCGGAGCGCGACCAGGGCCTTGCCGCCGCCGTAGCCGTAGTCGTTGCAGGTGTCGCCCGGCTTGGGCTGCCACAGCGAGCCGCCGTCGGTCAGGTCCCAGGCGGCGCCGCCGTAGCTGGAGCCGGCCGCGACGGTGGTCCCGCTGACCGTGACGTTGTCGAACCGCACCGGGCGGTCACCGGTCTTGGCGTTCTTGGTCCACAGCTTCTTGCCGGTGGCCAGGTCGAGCGCGGTGACCTCGCTGCAGCCCGTGGTCGGCGTCTCGGCGGTCGGCTTGGCGGGCTCGTGGACGATCGCCGTCCTGCCGTCCCCCGTCACGTGCCGCGACGCGAAGCAGACCGGGCCGGGCAGCGGGATCGACCACTTCTCGGCGCCGCTCGCCGGGTCGTACCCCGTGATCTCCGAGGAACCGCTCTTCACGTAGGCGTCCTTGGTGAGCCAGGAGCCCTCCACGGTGACCTGCAGGCCCTTCTCGACCGTGGGCTGCGCCAGCTCGAAGAGCAGCCGCGCCGAGGGGTCGGACGGAACCTTCTCCGTACCGCCGCCGGTCTTGCCGTCACCGCCGCCGCCGGCGACCGGACCGGGCTTGTCGCCCTTGCTGCCGGAGTACCAGACGCCGCCGCCGATGATCAGCGCGATCGCCACCACGGCGGAGACCACGATCGCCACCTGGGCGCGCAGTGCCTTGCGCTCCGCCTCGGAGCGCTGCCCGGCGGGGGGCGGCGCGGGCAGGGTGGCGGGCTGCGGATAGCCGTACTGGGGAGGCTGCCCGCCCGGCTGCTGGAGGTACGGGTTGGGCATCGGCGGGGTCTGCGGATAGCCGTACCCCGCCGGCGGCTGGGCGTGCGGCGGCGTACCCGGCCCGGCCGGAGCGGGCGCGGCCGGAGGCTGGGCGTACGGCTGCTGCGGGGGCTGCGGCGTCGACTGCTGCGGCGGCTGCGGCTGCGCCGTCGGCTGCTGCGGCGGCTGCGGCTGCGGCGTCGGCTGCTGCGGGTTCTTGCCGAAGGCGACCTGGGTCGGGTCGTGCGCGCCGCCGTCCCCCTGCGGGGGCCGGCCGGGCTCGGGCGGCTGGGTCATGGCATACCTCAAGAAGGTTCGGGTGGGTACGTCGGCTCGGGGGACGCGCGGCGGGCCGGCGGCTACTCGGCGTAGGCGATCATCAGCTTCTCCTCCTGGTCGTCGTTGCCGGTCAGCATGTCGACGGAGAGGAAGAGACGGCCGCCGGACCAGGCGACGTCCGGGGTGAAGAACGAGGTCTCCAGCCGGGCGCCGGCCGCCGGGTTCTGCAGCAGTTTCTGCGGCTTGTGCGCACCGGCCGTCGGCACGGCCACCACCTGGCCGCCCTTGTCGTAGGTGGGCCGGACGTAGGCGATCAGCTTGCCGTTCTCCACGGCGAGCGGCTGCATCGAGGCGTCGGCGGGGGACTTCACCCGCCACTTCTCCTTGCCGGTGTCCAGGCCCACCGCGAGGATCTCGTTGGGGCCGGTGACGCTCTTGGTCGGCAGGTACATGTTCTGCTCGTCGGCGACGAAGTCGCAGGACTCCAAGGCCTTGTTGAAGATGGAGAAGCCGGAGCAGCGGACGTCGATCTCGGTCTTGCCGTCGAGCTGGACGTGGGCGCCGATCTTCCCGCCCGCGCCGATGACCGTGATGCTGCCCTGTTCCTTGTCCCGGTTGATGGCGTACACGACCAGCGGGCTGACGCTGTAGGCCTTCTCGACCTCCCAGCCCTTGTCCAGCGAGGTCGTCCAGCGGACCTTGCCGGTCCTCGGGTCGAGCTCGCGGATCTCGTCGTGCTCCTTGGCGCTGGCGGCGGCGCAGGAGGCGGCGACGATCAGCCGCTCGGAGTCGCCGGCGAAGCCGGAGGGGAAGCAGGAGGCGCCGTACTTCTCGATCTCGTACCGCTTCTTGCCCGTCCCGGCGTCGTAGGCCACGCCGGACTGGGAGCGGCCGACGACCAGGGTGTCCCCGGCGACGCTGAGGGAGAGGTCGCTGGTCCCGTCGAAGAGGCCGCCCTCCTCGACCTCGATCTCCCAGCCCTTCCCACCGGTGCGCAGGTCGACCTGCTGGACGCGGTTGCACTTGGCGCGGTCGCTGCTGCCGCTCTTGTAGGCGACGGCGATCTTGCCGTCCCCGGTGGTGTTCCTGCTGACCGCGCAGATCTCCTCGGGGAAGGTCACCGGCTTCCACGCCTCGCCGCCGTCGGCCGCCTTCCAGCCGAAGACCTGCTTGTACGCGGCCTTCGCGGCGACGTCGCCGACGATCCACATGCCGGGGGCGCGGGAGCCGCCCTTCGGGGTGTCCGGCGCGGTCTTGAACCAGGCGACGCGGGACTCGCCGGGAGCGCGCTCGCCGTTGATGTCGACCTCCTCGCCCCCGCCGCCGTCGCCGTCGCCGGTGTCGACGCTGGTGGTGGGCTCGGGGGACGGGGCCTCCTGGGTGGGCTGCGGGCCCGCCTTCTCGTCCGTGTCGTCGGAGCCGCCGACCAGCGCCCAGGCGCCGCCGGCTATGACCACCGCCGCGGCGACGGCCGCGGCGGTGATCGCCAGGGCGGGGCGGGTCTTGAACGGGTTGCGGGAACCGGAGGCCCCGCCCGCTCCGGGCTGCGGGGCGCCGGGGGGCCAGGGGGCACCCGGGTAGGCGCCGCCCTGCGGGTGGCCTCCGGCGCCGGGCTGCTGCCATCCGGGCTGCGGGGCGTAGGGGCCGCCGGGGTGCGGCTGGCCGGGCTGGCCCGGCTGGCCCGGCTGGCCGTACGGGCCCGCGGCGTAGGGTCCGGGCTGTCCCGGCTGCGGCGTGCCGTACGGACCCGGCTGCGGGGTCCCGTAGCCGGACGGGGCGGCGCCGAACCCGCCGGCGGGCGGCTGGTGCTGGGGCGCGCCGAAACCGGGCTGCGCGGGCGGCTGCGGGGCGCCGAAGCCGCCCTGAGGCGCGGCGGGAGGCTGCGGGGGCGCGGCGGGAGGCTGCGCGGCCGGGGCGGGAGGCGTGGCCTCACCGGAGCCGGCGCCGGAGCCGGAGCCGGAGCCCGGGTCGGCGGACGCGGCGGACGCGGCGGGCCCGGCGGGCGGCTCCGGCGGGGCGGTGTACCCCGGGGGCGGAGCGTCCTGCGGCTCCCGCTTGCGCAGCGGATCGTCGGACGACCGGGACGGCTGTTCGGGCGGCTGTGTCACAGCGCCTCCCCCTCTTCACTGACCGACGCCCCGCGCCTGGCCGCTACCTGGGCCCCTCAGCGACACTCAGGGACCAGTTGTCATACCGGGGCCTTTTCTATCACCCACGCCGGAACACGCCGGGCCGGTTCCTCCCCTGTTCCCAAGGGAGAACCGGCCCGTGACGCCCCCGTTATGGGTGACGCGCCGTCAGGACGCCGCTGCCGTCAGGCGTCCTCGGCCAGTTCCAGCCACCGCATCTCCAGCTCGTCCCGCTCCGACGCCAGGTCGCGCAGCTGCGCGTCCAGTTCGGCCACCTTCGCGAAGTCCGTGGCGTTGTCGGCGATCTGTCCGTGCAGCTTGCCCTCCTGCTCGGAGATCCGGTCCAGCCGCCGCTCGATCTTCTGCAGCTCCTTCTTCGCGGCCCGCTCGTCCGCCGCGCTCCGCCCGGCGGCGGCCGGCTTCGCGGCCGGCGCGGGCGCGGAGGCGGCGGCGGCCTCCTCCATCCTCCGGCGGCGCTCCAGGTACTCGTCGATGCCGCGCGGCAGCATCCGCAGCGTGGAGTCGCCGAGCAGCGCGAACACCCGGTCGGTGGTGCGCTCGACGAAGAACCGGTCGTGGGAGATCACGATCATCGAGCCGGGCCAGCCGTCGAGGACGTCCTCGAGCTGGGTGAGGGTCTCGATGTCCAGGTCGTTGGTGGGCTCGTCGAGGAAGAGGACGTTGGGCTCGTCCATCAGCAGCCGCAGCAGCTGGAGGCGGCGGCGCTCACCGCCGGAGAGGTCGCCGACCGGCGTCCACTGCTTCTCCTTGGTGAAGCCGAACGTCTCGCAGAGCTGACCCGCGGTCATCTCGCGGCCCTTGCCGAGGTCCACGCGCTCCCGCACCCGCTGGACCGCCTCCAGGACCCGCCAGTCGGGGTCGAGTTCGGCGACCTCCTGGGACAGGTAGGCGAGCCGGACCGTCTTGCCGACCTTGATCCTTCCGGCGGCGGGCTGCTCCTCGCCGTCGCTGCGGGCGGCGGCCGCCATGGCCCGCAGCAGCGAGGTCTTGCCGGCGCCGTTGACGCCGACCAGGCCGATGCGGTCGCCGGGGCCGAGCTGCCAGGTGACGTGCTCCAGCAGCGTCTTGGGACCCGCGGTGACGGTGACGTCCTCGAGGTCGAAGACGGTCTTGCCGAGGCGGGAGGAGGCGAACTTCATCAGCTCGCTCGTGTCGCGCGGCGGGGGGACGTCCGCGATCAGCTCGTTGGCCGCCTCGACGCGGAACCGGGGCTTGGAGGTGCGGGCGGGGGCGCCGCGGCGCAGCCAGGCCAGCTCCTTGCGGACCAGGTTCTGCCGCTTGACCTCCTCGGTCTGCGCGATCCGCTCCCGCTCGGCGCGGGCGAACACGTAGTCGGAGTAGCCGCCCTCGTACTCGTGGACGTCGCCGCGCTGCACGTCCCACATGCGGGTGCAGACCTGGTCCAGGAACCAGCGGTCGTGGGTGACGCAGACGAGCGCGGAGCGGCGGGCCGCGAGGTGGGCGGCGAGCCAGGCGATGCCCTCGACGTCGAGGTGGTTGGTGGGCTCGTCCAGGACGATCAGGTCCTGCTCGGCGATCAGCAGCTTGGCGAGCGCGATGCGGCGGCGCTCACCGCCGGAGAGCGGGCCGATGACGGTGTCCAGGCCCTGGGGGAAGCCGGGCAGGTCCAGGCCGCCGAAGAGGCCGGTGAGCACGTCGCGGATCTTCGCGTCGCCCGCCCACTCGTGGTCGGCGAGGTCGCCGATCACCTCGTGGCGGACGGTGGCGGCCGGGTCCAGGGAGTCGTGCTGCGTCAGGACGCCCATGCGGAGGCCGCCGACGTGCGTGACGCGGCCGGAGTCCGGTTCCTCCAGCTGCGCGAGCATGCGGATCATGGTGGTCTTGCCGTCGCCGTTGCGTCCGACGACGCCGATGCGGTCGCCTTCGGACACGCCGAGGGAGATGCCGTCCAGGAGGGTGCGGGTGCCGTACACCTTGCGGACGTTCTCGACATTGACCAGGTTGACGGCCATTTCACTCCAACCGAGGGGAACGAGCTCAGCGCCCCAGATTAGCCCCCGTGGCCGCCCCCGCCCCACGCTCCGGTCCCGGGGGCGGTGGGGTCAGCGGGGGGCGTTCTTGGCGGCGACGACCGCGTCGAAGACCTCCCGCTTCGGGAGGCCCGCCTCCGCGGCGACCGCCGCGATCGCCTCCTTGCGCCGCTCGCCCGCCTCCTCGCGCACCCGCACCCGCCGCACGAGCTCCTCGGCGTCGACGTCGCCCGGCGCCGGCTCGGGGGCGCCCTCGACGACCACGGTGATCTCCCCGCGCACGCCCTCCTTCGCCCAGGCGGCGAGCTCGGCCAGCGCACCCCGCCGGACCTCCTCGTACGTCTTGGTCAGCTCACGGCACACCGCGGCCCGCCGGTCCCCGCCGAAGACCTCGGCCATCGCCGCGAGGGTGTCGTCCAGCCGGTGCGGCGCCTCGAAGTAGACGAGGGTGCGCCGCTCCCCGGCGACCTCCCGCAGCCGGCCCAGCCGCTCGCCCGCCTTCCGCGGCAGGAACCCCTCGAAGCAGAACCGGTCCACCGGCAGCCCGGACAGCGCCAGCGCGGTCAGCACCGCGGACGGCCCCGGCACGGCGGTGACCTTGATGTCGTGCTCGACGGCCGCCGCGACCAGCCGGTACCCGGGGTCGGAGACCGACGGCATGCCCGCGTCCGTGACCAGCAGCACCCGGGAGCCGCCCCGCAGGGCCTCCACCAGCTCGGGCGTGCGCGCGGTCTCGTTGCCCTCGAAGTAGGAGACGACCCGCCCCTCGGTGCGCACGCCGAGCGCCTGGGTGAGGCGGCGCAGCCTGCGGGTGTCCTCGGCGGCGACCACGTCGGCGGTGGCGAGTTCCTGGGCGAGGCGCGGCGGGGCGTCGGCCACGTCCCCGATGGGCGTCCCGGCGAGGACGAGGACGCCGCCCCCCGGGGACGACGGGGCGGCGGGAGAGGGCTGCGGGGCAGGCGTATCGGTCACCGTTCCATCGTCGCAGGACGACAACCCTGCCCCACGCACCGCCCGGTTCCCTACGATGGCGCGGTGACCAGTACCCCGACCGAGACGGATCTCCGGCAGGAGCGGGCGCCGCTCAAGGAAGTGGCGGCGGGCCCGCCCGCCGACGACGTCCGCAGCCGCCTGGTGCCGCCGTTCATGTCGCCCGGCCCGCGGCTGTGGGAGACGCTGCGGATCGCCCCGGGCACGGGCGCGAGGCTGGCGCGGTGGTCCGGATGGGTGGGGCCGCTCCTGGTGACCCTCTTCGCCGGCCTGCTGCGCTTCCGGGACCTGGGCAACCCGCGGGCGGTGATGTTCGACGAGACGTACTACGCGAAGGACGCGTGGGCGCTCGTGCACCGCGGGTTCGAGCTGAGCTGGCCCAAGGACGTCGACAAGCTGATCATCGAGCGGGCCGGGGACGTGCCGCTGCCCACCGAGGCGGCGTACGTGGTCCATCCGCCGGTCGGCAAGTACGTGATCGGGCTGGGCGAGCTGATGTTCGGCTTCGAGCCGTTCGGGTGGCGGTTCATGCCGGCGCTGCTCGGCACGCTGTCGGTGCTGCTGGTGTGCCGGATCGGCCGCCGGATGTTCCGCTCCACGTTCCTGGGGTGCCTGGCCGGGCTGCTGCTGGCGGTGGACGGCCTGCACTTCGTGATGAGCCGCACCGCGCTGCTGGACGGCGTGCTGATGTTCTTCGTGGTGGCCGCGTTCGGCTGCCTGGTGGTCGACCGGGACCGGGCGCGGGCGCGTCTGGCGGCGGCGCTGCCGGTCGACGAGTTCCATCTGGTGCGGCCGGACGCGGAGATCGCGGCGGCGCTGCGGCTGGGCGCGCGGCCCTGGCGGTGGGCGGCCGGTCTGATGATGGGCCTGGCCATCGGCACCAAGTGGAGCGGGCTGCCGGTGCTGGCCGCGTTCGGGCTGCTCACGGTCCTGTGGGACGTGGGCGCGCGGCGCACCGCGGGGGCCCGGCACCCGTACGCGGCGGTGCTGCGCCGGGACGTCGTCCCCGCGTTCCTGTCGACGGTGCCGGTCGCCGTCGTCACCTACGTGGTGTCGTGGACGGGCTGGATCCTCTCCCCCCGGGACGGTTCGGGCGGCTACTACCGGGACTGGGCGGCCACCGCGGGCGAGGGCGGCTGGTGGTCCTTCCTGCCGGACTGGCTGCGCAGCCTGTGGCACTACGAGAGCCAGGTGTGGGGCTTCCACGTGGAGCTGACCTCGCCGCACACCTACCAGTCGAACCCGTGGTCCTGGCTGGTGATGGGCCGCCCGGTCTCCTACTTCTACGAGTCGCCCGGCCCCGGCCAGGACGGCTGCCCGGTGGACGTGGCGGACAAGTGCGCCCGCGAGGTGCTGGCGATCGGCACGCCGATGCTGTGGTGGGCGGGCTGCCTGGCCCTGCTGTACGTGCTGTGGCGCTGGGCGCTGCGCCGTGACTGGCGGGCCGGCGGGATCCTGTGCGCGGTCGCGGCCGGGTACCTGCCGTGGTTCATGTACCAGGAGCGGACGATCTTCCTGTTCTACGCGGTGGTGTTCGTGCCGTTCCTGTGTCTGGCGCTGGCGATGACGGCGGGGGCGCTGCTGGGGCGGCCGGGCGCGCACGAGACGCGGCGGGTGGCCGGCATCTCCGCGGTGGGGCTGCTGGTGCTGCTGGTGGTGTGGAACTTCGCGCACTTCTGGCCGATCCTCGCCGGCGAGTCGATCCCGCTGGAGGAGTGGCAGAGCCGGATGTGGCTGGACACCTGGGTGTGACCGCACCGGCGGGGGAGGCGGCCGGGGCAACGTACGCTGGTGCCGTGAGCAGCCCCACCCCCGCCGACGCCCTTCTCGGTCCCGCAGACGTACGCGAACTCGCCGCCGCCCTCGGGGTCCGCCCCACCAAGCAGCGCGGCCAGAACTTCGTGATCGACGCCAACACGGTGCGCCGTATCGTCCGTACCGCCGAGGTCCGCCCCGAGGACACCGTGGTGGAGGTCGGCCCCGGTCTGGGCTCGCTGACGCTGGCCCTGCTGGAGGTGGCCGACCGGGTCACCGCCGTGGAGATCGACGACGTGCTGGCCTCCGCGCTGCCCGCGACGATCGCCGCCCGGATGCCGGAGCGCGCCGACCGGTTCGCGCTGGTCCACTCCGACGCGATGCAGGTCCGTGAGCTGCCCGGTCCCACCCCGACCGCGCTGGTGGCGAACCTGCCGTACAACGTGGCGGTGCCGGTGCTGCTGCACATGCTGGAGACGTTCCCCGGCATCGAGCGCACGCTGGTGATGGTGCAGGCCGAGGTCGCCGACCGGCTGGCCGCGGGCCCCGGCAACAAGGTGTACGGCGTGCCGTCGGTGAAGGCCAACTGGTACGCCGAGGTGAAGCGGGCCGGGGCGATCGGGCGGAACGTGTTCTGGCCCGCGCCCAACGTCGACAGCGGGCTGGTCTCGCTGGTCCGCCGCGCCGAGCCGATCGCGACCTCCGCCACCCGGCGTGAGGTGTTCGCGGTGGTCGACGCCGCGTTCGCGCAGCGCCGCAAGACGCTGCGAGCGGCGCTGGCGGGCTGGGCCGGGTCGGCCGCCGCCGCGGAGGCGGCGCTGGTCGCCGCCGGGGTGTCGCCGCAGGCGCGGGGCGAGGCGCTCACGGTGCACGAGTTCGCGCGGATCGCCGAGCAGAAGGGGGCCCAGGGGTGAGCGGCGGCGTGACCGTCCGGGTCCCCGCCAAGGTCAACGTGCAGCTGTCCGTGGGCGCCCCGCGTCCGGACGGGTTCCACCCGCTGGCCAACGTCTTCCTCGCGGTCGGGCTGTACGACCGGGTCACGGTCACCCCGGCCGAGGAGCTGCGGGTCACCTGCTCCGGGCCGGACGCCGGCCAGGTCCCGCTGGACGCGAGCAACCTCGCCGCGCGGGCCGCGCTGGCCCTGGGCGCGCGGTACGGGCGGGACGCCGCGGTCCACGTGCACATCGACAAGGACATCCCGGTGGCCGGCGGCATGGCCGGGGGCAGCGCGGACGGCGCGGCCGCGCTGGTCGCCTGCGACGCCCTGTGGGGCACGGGCGCGTCCCGTGCGGAGCTGCTGGAGATCTGCGCGGAGCTCGGCAGCGACGTGCCGTTCAGCCTGGTCGGCGGGGCGGCGCTGGGCGTCGGGCGCGGTGAGCTGCTGACGCCGCTGGAGGTGGGGGGCGACTTCCACTGGGTGTTCGCGATGGCGCCGCGGGGGCTGTCGACCCCGGCCGTCTTCCGCGAGTTCGACCGCCTCGCCGAGGGCCGGCCGGTGCCGGAGCCGGTGGCGGACGAGTCGCTGCTGACCGCCCTCGCGAAGGGCGACGTGGACGCGCTGGCCCAGGCGGTCTCCAACGACCTCCAGCCGGCGGCGCTCTCCCTCTTCCCCGAGCTGGCCGACACCCTCCGGGTGGGCCGCGAGGCCGGCGCGGCCGCCGCCCTGGTCTCCGGCTCCGGTCCCACCACGGCCTACCTGGCCCGCGACGCCGCCTCCGCGGCCCGCGTCGCCGAGGCCCTCACCGCCTCCGGCGCCTGCCGCGACGTCCGCCTCGCCACCGGCCCGGCGCCGGGCGCGACGGTGGTCTAGAGGCTGTCGATCGCGGTCAGGTCGATGTCGATGTCGAAGGGGACCGTCAGCTTCAGGTGCTCGTGGTGGATGCCGGTCAGGGCGTAGGTGCCGGTGGCCTCGCCGAGTTCGTAGACCTGGACGACGACGTGGTCGTCCTGCCCCGCCATGTCGACCAGCCAGAAGTGGGGGATGCCCGCTGCCGCGTACTTGCGGGGCTTGGTGTCCCGGTCGCGCGCCTCCGAATCGGGCGAGACGACCTCGACCGCGAGGACCACGTCGGCCGCCTGGAACGAGGTCTGCCGCCGCGGGTCCTTGACCGCCTCGGCGCGGACGACGCAGATGTCGGGCTCGGGGCCGTTGCGCCGGTCGAGGACCACGGTCATCTCCCGCTCGACCTTGAGGCCGTCGGGCGCGGTCCTGCGCAGCCCCGGTACCAGCACGTCCATCGCATCGGTGTGGAAGATGCGCTGTGCGCCGACGAAGACCGGACTCCCGTCGATCAGCTCGGTGTGCGGCGGGAGATCCGGCAGCGTGAACAGGTCGTCCACGGTCCAGCCGTCCTGCGGCGGCACCGGCCAGTGCGCCGGGTGCTGTACGGGCTTGGCGGCGGTCATGGTTCCTCCCATGGACGAAATCCCTGCTGCCCGCCTCCACGGTAGCCGTCCGTTCGCGATCACGTCATCACCATGAGTGACGACTCCGATGCCGCGCCGCGGTCCTAACCTGGAGGGGAGGGCGTCGGAAGGAGTTCCGCCATGACGACGCAGCATCCCCGCCAGGTCCACGAGGCGTACGCGTTCGCCTGCATGCGCTGCGGGCACGGCTGGGAACAGGACTACGAGATCGAGCACCACGTCCGCCTCGACGGCAGCGGCGTGGTGACCTACCGCGCCGGCGGCGAGACCGTGCCGTCGCCGCTGTCCCGGCCGACCTGCCTGAACTGCGGCAGTCACGTGGTCCGGATCATGCGGCCCGGTGTGGTGCACGAGTTCGACGAGCTGCTGCACGGCTCGCACCAGGGGCAGCGGCCCACCCGGCACTGGTGGCAGCGCTCCACGGCGTGACCGGCCGCCCGGGAACGTTCGTAGGATCGGAGGCATGCCTTCGAAGAACCACGCCGAAGCCCCGCCGGCGCCCGAGCCGCTGAGGGTCCCGGTCGCCGACTCGCACACCCACCTGGACATGCAGTCCGGCACCGTCGAGGAGGCCCTGGCCGCGGCGGCGGCCGTCGGGGTGACCACGCTGGTCCAGGTCGGCTGCGACCTGAAGGGCTCCCGGTGGGCCGCCGAGACCGCGGCCGCCCACGCGGACATCCACGCCGCGGTCGCCCTGCACCCCAACGAGGCGCCCCGTGTCGTGATGGGCGACCCGGACGGCTGGTCGCGGCAGGGGGCGCGCGAGCCCGGCGGGGACGCCGCTCTTGACGCGCAGCTCGCGGAGATCGACGCGCTGGCCGCGCTGGACCACGTCAAGGCCGTCGGCGAGACGGGCCTGGACTACTTCCGCACCGGCGACGAGGGCCGGGCCGCGCAGGAGCGGTCGTTCCGGGCACACCTCGAGATCGCCAAGCGGCACGGCAAGGCGCTGGTCATCCACGACCGGGAGGCCCACGAGGACGTGCTGCGGATCCTGAAGGAGGAGGGCGCGCCGGAGCGCACCGTCTTCCACTGCTACTCGGGCGACGCCGGGATGGCGGAGATCTGCGCGCGCGAGGGCTACTACATGTCCTTCGCCGGCAACGTCACGTTCAAGAACGCCCAGAACCTGCGGGACGCGGTGGCCGTCGCCCCGGCGGAGCTGCTGCTGGTGGAGACCGACGCGCCGTTCCTGACCCCGGCCCCCTGGCGCGGGCGCCCCAACGCCCCGTACCTGATCCCGGTCACCGTGCGGGCGATGGCCGAGGTGCGCGGCGTGCCGGAGGACGCGCTCTGCGAGGCGATCGCCGCCAACACCGCCCGGGCCTTCGGCTACTGAGGGCTGTGGACAAGCCGTCGCACACCTGTCGCAGAACCGTATGGTCTCTCCCGTTCGTCCTCCTCGGTACCACCAGTAACAGGGGGACCCTGGGGAGGGGAAGGCAATGCGCAAGGCAGTGAAGGGCGCGGTCGTCGCCACGGCGTGCGTCGTGCTGCTGGGCGGGGCCGGCTACGGGGGCTACAACATCCTGTCGGCCTTCGGGAGCGACGACGTCGGGGTGTTCGCCGCCGATCCGGACGATCCGCTGGACGCGGACGACGTCGAGGAGGCGTCGTCCGCGTTCTTCGCCGCCTGGGAGAAGGGCGACGGGTACGCCGCCGCCGCGGCCACCAACGACGAGACGGCCGCCGGCCCCGTCCTCGACCAGATGGCCGGGCAGGCCTCGGTCGGCGACGTGCGGATCACGCCGAAGAAGGCGAAGGGCCCGACCGTGCCCTTCACGGTGAAGGCGACGGTGAGCGCGGACGGGAAGAGCAAGGCGCTCACCTACGACAGCGAACTGTCCGTGGTGCGCGGGCGCACCACCGGCAAGCCGCTGGTCGACTGGGCGCCGTCGGTCGTCCACCCCCGGCTGAAGGAGGGCGACACCCTCGTCACCGGCCCGTCCGACGCCCCGGCCATCGAGGCCGTGGACCGGGACGGCACGGTGCTCACCGCCGAGAAGTACCCCTCGCTGAGGCCGATCCTGGACCAGCTCCGGGAGCGCTACGGCGCCTCGGCGGGCGGCAGCCCCTCGGTGGACCTGGCGATCCGCCACCAGGACCCGAACACCCCGGACACCACCTTGCTCACCGTCTCGAAGGGCAAGGCCGGCACGGTCCGCACCACGCTCTCCGCCTCCGCCCAGGAGGCGGCGGAGAAGGCGGTCGCGCAGTACCAGGAGTCCTCGCTGGTCGCCCTGAAGCCCAGCACCGGCGAGGTCCTGGCCGTGGCCAACCACCGTTCGGACGGCTTCAACGCCGCGTTCCAGGGGCAGTTGGCCCCCGGCTCCACGATGAAGATCGTGACCGCGGCCATGCTGATCGAGCAGGGGGTGACCAGCGCCGGCGGGGCGGCCCCCTGCCCGGACACCGCGGTGTGGCAGGGCCAGACCTTCGAGAACATCACCGGCCTGACCCCGAACGAGAACGCCACCCTGTCCGACAGCTTCGCGCGGTCCTGCAACACCGCCTTCATCAAGCTGATCGACGAGGTGGAGGACGACACCCTGACCCAGGTCGCCCAGGACCGGTTCGGCCTCGGCCGGGACGACTGGAAGACCGGCATCGTCTCCTTCGACGGCAGCGTGCCGCCCTCCGGCGGACCCGACCGCGCCGCCAACGCCATCGGCCAGGGCCAGGTGCAGCTCAGTCCGCTGAACGTCGCCTCGATCACCGCCACCGCGAAGACCGGCACGTTCCGGCAGCCCTACCTGGTGTCGCCCGAGGCCGACGACCGTGAAATCGCCACGGCGCGCGGCCTCGCCCCGGCGGTGGCCCAGCAGCTGCGGCAGATGATGCAGCTCACCGCCACCCAGGGCTCCGGACGGGCGGCGATGGCCGGGCTCGGGCCGGACATCGGCGCCAAGACCGGCTCGGCGGAGGTCGACGGCCAGGAACTCCCCAACAGCTGGTTCACCGGCTACCGCGGCGACGTGGCCGCCGCGGCGGTCGCCCAGCAGGGCGGCCGGGGCGGCGAGGCGGCGGGCCCGATGGTGGCCGCGGTGCTGCGCGCGACGGGGTGACCACCATCACGCCCCCTTGCGTCCGGAGGCGCTGACCTGCGGCGACGCCCGATGCCGGGCCGGGGTGCGGAGATCGCGGGAGGGCAATGTGCCGCCCCCCTCCCGCGATGTCCGTCGGCGCTGAGAGCATGAGCACCGCACTCCGCATCGACTCCGCACCCCCAGCGCTCCGGCCGGCTCCTCCGGCCAGGACAGGTATCCCTCCCGGAGGAACAGACCGTGGGCAAGAGAAGGCGTGTCCCCGAGCGACGGGGCGTCGGCCGCCGTCCCGCGCTGACCGGCCTGCTGGTCACGGCGGCGGTGGCCGGCCTGGGCGCCGGCGGCTACGTCGTCTTCGGCGACGGCGCCTCCGCGGCCGGTTCCGCGCAGACCGCCGAGGACCGTCGCACGGCCCCGCTGACCGCCGCCGAGGTCGCCGCGGCCGCCAAGACCTTCCTGGCCGCCTGGGAGGCGGGCGACGTGGCGGCCGCCTCCCGCGCCACCTCCGCCCCCGAGGAGGCCCGCGTCCACCTCGCCGGCTGGACGAAGGAGGCGGGGGTCGAGGGGGCGGCCTTCACGGCCGGCGCACCGCGGGGCGACGCGGTGGAGTTCGCGGTCAAGGCCACCGTCACCCACGAGAAGCTGAGCAAGCCGCTGGCCTACGACGGCGGCCTCACGGTCGTCCGCCGGGCCTCCGACGGCGAGCCGGTGGTCCGCTGGCGGCCGTCGGTCCTCCACCCGGAACTGAAGGACGGCGAGCGGCTGGTCACCGGGGAGGCGGGCAGCGCGCCCGTGAAGGCCCTGGACCGCGACGGCGGGAAGCTCACCACCGACGCCTACCCGTCCATCGGGCCCGTCCTGAAGAGCCTCGCCGAGAAGTACGGGGAGGAGTCCGGCGGCACCCCGGCGGTCGCGCTGCGCGCGGTGCCGGCCGAGGCGTTGGTGGACGCGGCGAAGAACGGCGGCAAGAACGGCGACACCGCGCCGGGCACGAAGGACGGCACGGCGGACGGGCGGGAGCTGCTGCGCCTGGCCGAGCCCACGCCCGGCGAGGTGCGCACCACGCTGGACCCGCGGCTGCAGAAGCTGGCCGAGGAGACGGTGGCCGGCAAGGCGCGCTCCTCGGTGGTCCTGCTGCGCGCCTCCACCGGCGAGATCCTGGCCTCCGCCAACAGCGACCCGGACGTCAACACGGCGATGCAGGGCTCCCTGGCCCCCGGCTCCACCATGAAGGTCGTCTCCTCGGCGATGCTGCTGGAGAAGGACCTGGCCGCCAACGACCGGGAGCACCCCTGCCCCAAGTACTCCTCGTACGGCGGCTGGAAGTTCCAGAACGACGACAAGTTCGCCATGAAGGACGCCACCTTCAAGGCGAGCTTCGCCCGCTCCTGCAACACCGCCTTCATCAGCCAGGCCGAGGAGCTCTCCGACGACGACCTGACCAAGGTCGCCCAGCAGGTCTTCGGGCTGGGGCTGAACAACTGGTCGGTGGGCGTCTCCACCTTCGACGGCGCGATCCCGGTGCAGACGGACGCGCCGATGGCGGCCTCGCTGATAGGCCAGGGCGGGGTGCGGATGAACCCGCTCAACATGGCCTCGGTCTCCGCGACGGTCTCCGCCGGATCGTTCCACCAGCCGTACCTGGTGTCGCCCACGGTGGACGGCCGGGCGCTGGCGCGGGCGTCGCGCTCGATGTCCTCGTCGGTGCTGGGGCAGCTGCGGGAGCTGATGCGCTACACCGCGGCGGCCGGCACGGCGGCGGAGGCGATGGCGGGGCTCGGGCCGTCGTACGGGGCGAAGACGGGGACGGCGGAGGTCGAGGGCCAGGACAAGCCGAACGGGTGGTTCACCGCCTACCGGGGTGACTTCGCGGCGGCGGGCGTCGTACGGGAGAGCGGCCACGGCGGCGAACACGCGGGCCCCCTGGTCGCCACCCTCCTCCGCGCGGCCCCCTGACCCCACCCACCCGCCGGGCGACCTGACCTGCCGGTCCGCCGCCGTCCCTGCTCAGGCGGCACGGTTGCCCGCGGGACGGGTTCGCCGTGGCGGGGAAAAGGCGTTGCCGTCCGGGGAAGGGGGCGGGAGCATGCCGGGATGGTGATTCGGGAAGCTGTGGGCGGGGACTGGGCCGGGATCCGGCCGTTCTTCCGGCGGATCGTGGAGGCCGGGGAGACGTACCCCTACCCGCGGGACCTCGGCGAGGAGGAGGGCCGCTCCTGGTGGCTCCTGCCCGCCCCGGACCGCACCGTGGTCGCCGAGGACGACGACGGCCGCATCGTCGGCACCGCGAAGATGAACGCCAACATGCCCCGCGGGGGCAACGCCGACCACATGGCGAGCGCCAGCTTCATGGTCGACCCCGACCACTCCGGTCGCGGCATCGGCCGCGCCCTGTGCGAGCACGTGATCGCCTGGGCCCGGGAGTCCGGCTTCCACGCGATCCAGTTCAACGCGGTGGTGGAGACCAACACGCACGCGGTGAAGCTCTACGAGTCCCTGGGCTTCCGGGTCGTGGGCACCGTCCCGGAGGCGTTCCGGCACCCCGCGCACGGCCTGGTCGGCGTCCACGTGATGCACCTGCCCCTGTGAGGGCGGGGCGGCCGGTCACCCCGCCGCCAGCGACTCCCGCACCGCCCGCACCAGCGCCTGCGCCCGCGGGTCGGCCGTGACCGACTTCAGGAAGCCGTTGGTGACGTAGCCGAACGCCACGCCGCTCTCCGGGTCGGCGAAGCCCAGCGCGCCGCCCCGGCCGGGATGGCCGAAGGAGCCGGGGGCGAGCAGCGGCGAGGCCGGGCTGTGCAGCATGTACCCCGCGCCGAAACGGGTGTTGACGATCAGCACCCGGTCGGGCCCGGCCGCGTGCTCGGTGCGGGCGAGTTCGAGGGTGCCGGGCGTGAACAGCGGCCCACGGCGGTCGAGTTCGCCGGAGAGCGCCGCGTAGAACCGGGACAGCCCCTCCGCCGTGGCGACCCCGTTGGAGGCGGGCATCTCGGCGGCCCGGTACGCCGCGTCGTTCTCGTCGGCCGTCGGGGAGATCGCCCCGAACGCCCGCCGCGTCAGCGACCGCGGGTCCGCGTACGCCTCGGAGACCGCCCGCTTGGGCCGGGCCTTCAGCCCGGTGCCGGCCGCCTCCGGCGCGGGCAGCGGCCCGCAGCGCCCGGCGCGCGCGGCCACCGCGTCCGGGAGCCCGACCCACAGGTCGGCGCCGGCCGGTCCGGTGACCTCCGCGGCGAGCCAGGCGCCCAGCGACGTCCCGGTCACCCGCCGCACCAGTTCGCCCACCAGCCAGCCGAAGGTCTGCGCGTGGTAGCCGTGCTCCGCGCCCGGTTGCCAGGCCGGGGCCTGCGCGGCGACCGCCGCCGCCGTGCGCTCCGGGTCGAGGGACTCGGCGGGGGTCAGCGGCCGGTCCACGGCGGGCAGCCCGGCCCGGTGCGCCAGCAGGTGGCGGACGGTCACCCGTTCCTTGCCGGCCGCCTTGAACTCGGGCCAGTACGCGGCCACCGGCTCGTCGAGGTCCAGCAGCCCCCGCTGGTGGAGCATCAGCACGACGGCCGCCGCCACGCCCTTGGTGGCCGACCGCACGACCTGCGCCGTGCCCCGCTCCCAGGGCACGGACGCGGCGTCGCCGTCGACGTCCCGGGCGCCGCCCCACAGGTCCACGACCTTGCGGCCGTGCAGGTGCACGGCGACCGCCGCGCCCCGTTCGCCGCGGTGCGTGAAGTTCCGTTCGAAGGCCTCCCGGACAGGTGCGAACCCGTCGCTCACCGTGCCGTCGACGTCCACCTGGTCCACCGTTCCCTCAAGCCCTTCGCCGGCCTCTGCCGGCCTGTGCCGACCTGTGCCGACCTTCGCATGCCGCGCTCAGGCGTCCCCTGAGCAGCCCTCGCGGCCCTCGCAGCCCTCGTAACCCTTGCGGTGTCCGCCGAGGCCGCGCCCACGGGCGCAACAACCGGCGCTCCGCCGGGATTCCGTGCCGCCGGGTGGCCGCCGTCACAGCCGCCGCCCGCCTCAGCGGGGCGAGAAGCCGAACGGCAGCTCCAGCCGGTTGGCCCGCAGCAGCGCCTCGTCGCCCAGCAGCTTCGCCGTGGGCCCGTCGGCGACGACGGTGCCGCCGGAGAGGATCAGCGAGCGCGGGCACAGCTCCAGCGCGTACGGGAGGTCGTGGGTGACCATCAGGACGGTGACGTCCAGCGAGGTCAGGATCTCGGCGAGTTCGCGCCGGGAGGCGGGGTCCAGGTTGGACGACGGCTCGTCGAGGACCAGGATCTCCGGCTCCATCGCCAGCACCGTCGCCACCGCCACCCGGCGGCGCTGCCCGAACGACAGGTGGTGCGGCGGCCGGTCGGCGTGCCCGGCCATGCCGACCCGCTCCAGCGCCCGGGCGACCCTGGCCTCCAGCTCGGCGCCGCGCAGTCCCGCGTTGGCCGGGCCGAAGGCGACGTCCTCGCGGACGGTGGGCATGAACAGCTGGTCGTCGGGGTCCTGGAAGACGATGCCGACCCGCTGCCGCACCTCGGCCATGTGCTCGCGGTCCACCGGCAGTCCGGCCACCGTCACGCTCCCGGCGCCGGCCGTGAGGATGCCGTTGAGGTGCAGGACGAGGGTGGTCTTCCCCGCGCCGTTGGGGCCGAGGAGCGCGACGCGTTCGCCGCGCTCCAGGGCGAAGTCCACGCCGAAGAGGGCCTGGTGCCCGTCCGGGTAGGCGAAGGCGAGGCCGGAGACCTCCAGGGAGTACGTCACGGGGTCCATCGTCGCAGGGGCGGGCGGGGCGGTCACAGGGTCCGGGACAGTACGTGGACGGCGAGGGCGGTCACCGGCAGGGCCAGCGCCCGGGACCACTGGGGCCCGGTGGCCGCGGCGCCGTCCAGGACCGGCATGGTGCCGGTGTAGCCGCGGCTCACCATCGCGAGGTGGACCCGCTCGCCGCGTTCGTAGGTCCGGATGAACAGCGCCCCCGCGGTCCGGGCGAGCACGCCCCAGGCCCGCGGCCCGCGCGCCCGGAAGCCGCGGGACTCCCGGGCGATCCGCATCCGGGCGAGCTCGTCGGCGACGACGTCGCCGTAGCGAAGCATGAACGAGGCGATCTGCACCAGCAGCGGCGGCATCCGCAGCCGCTGCAGCCCGAGCAGCAGGTCGCGCAGCTCGGTGGTGGCGGCCAGCAGGACGGACGCGCCGACGCCCAGCGTGCCCTTGGCCAGGATGTTCCAGGCGCCCCACAGCCCGGAGACGCTGAGCTGCACGCCCAGCACCTCGGTCCGCACGCCCTGCGCCACGAACGGCAGCAGCAGCGCGAAAGCCACGAACGGGACCTCGACGGCCATCCGCCGCAGCGCGAACGCGGCGGGCACGCGGGCCGCGCGGGCCACCGCCGCGAGCAGCAGCGCGTAGCCCGCGAAGGCCCACACCGCCTCGCGCGGCGTGGAGACCACGACCACCACGAAGGCGAGGACGGCGACCAGCTTGGTGTGCGCGGGCAGCCGGTGCACCGGCGAGGCGCCGGGCAGGTGCAGCCGGTGCGCGTGCCCGGATCCCACGAGGATCAGACCTTCTCGCCGTCGGCGGCGCGGGCCTCGTCCCCGCCGGCCGGCGAGGTCTCGCGGCGGCGCACGATCAGGAAGACGCCGGTGCCCACGGCGGCGGTGACGCCGACGCCGATCACACCGGCCAGGCCCACCGAGAGCCGTGCGTCGTCCACACCGCTGACCCCGTAGTCGGCCAGCGGGCCGTCGGCGACCGCGTGCTCCTCGGCGGCCCGGTCGATGCCGTGGTCGGTGGCCACCTTCTCCAGGCCGTCCGGCGAGGCGGAGGCGTAGAAGCTGACGAACCCGGCCAGCACCAGCGAGGCCGCCAGACCGCCGAGCCAGACCGCGCGCGAGGAGCGCGGGGCGGTCGCGGGGGCGGCGGCCGGGGCGGGCGCGTCGACCAGTTCGCCGCCGACCTTGAGCTTCAGCGGGCGGGACAGGCTCCGCGCGCCGTGCACCAGGTCCGGGCGGACGGCGATCACGGCGCCCACGGTCAGCGCGGTGATCACGCCCTCGCCGATGCCGATCAGCACGTGCACGCCGCCCATCGCCGCCGCGACCTGGCCGATCGGCACGTCGGTGGTGCCGCCGACCGCGTACAGCAGGGTGAAGAACAGGGCGGACGCCGGCACCGACAGCAGCGCGGCGACGAACGCGGAGGCGGTGACGGTGGACCGGCCGGCGGGCAGCACCCGCAGCAGGGTGCGGAACACCAGGTGGGCCACCACCACGGTGACGACCGCCATGCAGGTGATGTTGGTGCCCAGGGCGGTGAGGCCGCCGTCGGCGAACAGGATCGCCTGGAGCAGCAGCACCACGGACACGCACAGCACGCCGGTGAACGGCCCGACCAGGACGGCCGCGAGGGCGCCGCCCAGCAGGTGGCCGCTGGTCCCGGCGGCCACGGGGAAGTTGAGCATCTGCACGGCGAAGACGAACGCCGCGGTCAGGCCCGCGAGCGGCGCGGTGCGCTCCGCTCCCGCCGCGCCGACGGCGGCCCGGCCGGCCAGTTCACGGCGGGCGCCGCGCAGCGACACGGCGACCGCGGCGGCGGCCACCGCGCCGGTCGCGAGGGATGTGGGGGCGTCGAGGAACCCGTCGGGTACATGCACCGTTCGATGGTGCTCTTGCTGCAACTCCCTTGCAAGAGCGTCTTTCCCGCCGCAGAGGCTCCGCAGAGGGCCCCGGGGAGCGGAAACCGGGAGGGAATGGGACATTGGGTGCGTGTCCGTGATCGAACAGTACACACGAGCGCACGTCCTGACCGCGTCGCACGAGGACCAGGGCAGGGTGCCCGCGGTGCTGCGCCACGAGCCCGGGGCGTCGGAGGTGACGATCCGCCTGGCCGCGCCGACGGCGCGGGAGTGGCGGGTGGACCGCGCGCTGCTGGAGCGCGGGGTGTGCAGCCCCGCGCACGGCGACGGGGCGGGAAAACAGCAGCGACCGCCCGGCCTCGCCGGGAGTGTGCGGGTGTGGCCCTGCGGGCGGGCCGGCACGGTGGTGGAACTGCCGGGCGACGAGGGGGTGGTGGTCGCGCAGTTCGACACCACGGTCCTGCTCCGCTTCCTCGGCCGCATCCACGCCGCCGCCACCGGAGCCCCCACCCCGACCCCCACGGGCGCCGCGGGTGCCGCAGCGGGTGCCGCGCGGACCGCCGCCCCCGCACGGGCCGCCGCGGGAGCCGCAGGGTTCGCCGCCCCCGCGAGGGCTGCCGCAGGTGCCGCCGCGACTCCCACCGCCACCCCGGTTCCGGCAGGCGCCGCCCCGGCCACCCCGGGCGCCACCACGGGTGCCGCCCCGGTGCCGACAGGTGCCGCCCGAGCCGCCACCGGTGCCGCGCGTGTCACCCCGGCTCCGGCGAGCGCCACCTCGGCTGCCGCAGGAACCGCCGCGACTGCCGCCACCGCCACGCGAGGCGCCGCCCCGGCCACCACGGGTGCCGCCCCGGTGCCGACAGGTGCCGCCCCGGACTCGGGGACCCCGGCGGTGGCGGCCCCCACCGACCGACCGTGACGGGGAACGCCCCGGCCGCAGGAACCGTGACGGGTACGCCTCACGCCGCGCCGCCCGGGCGGCGCGGAGTGCACCGGAACGCCCGGGCCCGGCGGGAACGTCACCCCCCGTGGGGCGTGAGGCCGCGGCCGAGGGCCGACAGCCTCGCCGCGCGGACCGCCGGCGTCACCCGGTCACCCGCTCGCGGACCTCCACGACCGTCGCCCCGGCCCGCTCGACCAGCTCGGCCGGCGCGATCGGGAACACCGAGTGCGGCGTCCCCGCCGCGGCCCACACCACCTCGTGGGCGAGCAGCGACCGGTCGGCGAGGACCCGGGTGCGGGTGCGGTGCCCGAACGGCGGGACGCCCCCGATGGCGTAACCCGTGGTCTCCCGTACCGTCGCCGCCGTGGCCCGGGTGACCTCCTTCGCGTCCAGCTCCCGCCGCACCGCCTCCACGTCGACCCGCCCGGCCCCGTCCATCAGGACCAGCACGGTCTCGCCGTCCACCGCGAAGATCAGCGACTTGCAGATCTGCGAGAGCGCGCACCCCACCGCGGCGGCGGCCTCGGCCGCGGTCCGCACCGCGTCCGGATAGCGGCGGACCCCCGCGAGCAACTGCTCCAGCCCCTGTTCCCGCAGGGCCTCGGCGAACCGGGGGTGCGCCGCCCCGGCTCCGTCGCCTCCGGCGCCGTTCATGCCATGTGTCTGGTGCTCGATGGTCATGACCGGCACGCTAGTGATCTCCCCCGCCCCGGTGCGACCGCGTTTCACCGACCGGACCACCGCGCAACCGCGCCGGCGGCCACCCGCGCCGCCGAGCCGCCGCCCCGCACCCCGGCCCTGCCCCGCCGCACCCCCGCCCCGCCCGCGCCCCGTGACCGCCCGTGGGCGCCGTCCCCGCCGCGCCCCGAGTTGCCCGCCCGCCCGGCCCGCCGAAGCATGGTGGGGTGACCTTTTTGCGCCTGCCCCACATCCGCGGCGACCTGCTCTGCTTCGTGGCCGAGGACGACCTCTGGCTGGCGCCCTTGGAGAAGGGCGGCGAGTGCGGCCGGGCGTGGCGGCTCACCTCCGACCGCACCAAGGTCGGCCATCCCCGTTTCTCGCCGGACGGCACCCTTATCGCGTACACCTCCTGGCACACCCTGGTCCCCGAGGTCCACGTGGTGCCGGTGGAGGGCGGTCAGGCGACCCGGCTGACCTACTGGGGCGGCCCGGACGCCCGGGTCTGCGGCTGGACCCCGCCCGACCCGGACCTCGGCGGCCGCAGCGACATCCTCGCCGTGTCCTCGCACGGACAGCCGTTCCCGATCACCTTCTCCTACGCCGTCCCCCTGGACGGCGGTCCGGGCTCCCGGCTGCGCTGGGGCCCGGTCTCCGACATCGACCTCACCGCCGACCCACGCGTGAGCAGGAAACCCGCGGAGGGCGAGGCACCGGCGGAGGGCGAGGCACCCACGGAGGGCGAGGCGGACGACGACTGGCGGACCCTGCTGCTCACCGGCACGCCCCCGCACGAGCCGGCCTCCTGGAAGCGCTACCGCGGCGGCGCCACCGGCCGCCTCTGGCTGGACGGGCAGCGGCTGCTCGCCGACATCGGCGGGCACCTGGACTCCCCGATGTTCATCGGTGACCGCATCGCCTTCCTCTCCGACCACGAGGGAGTCGGCAACCTCTACTCCTGCGCCCTCGACGGCACCGACCTGCGCCGCCACACCGACCACGCCGAGTTCTACGCCCGCCACGCCGCCGGCGACGGCACCCGGGTGGTCTACCAGTGCGGCGGCGACCTGTGGATGGTCGACGACCTGACCGCGGACTCCGAGCCC
This sequence comes from Streptomyces sp. NPDC002640, assembly GCF_053592575.1. NCBI lineage: Bacteria > Bacillati > Actinomycetota > Actinomycetes > Kitasatosporales > Streptomycetaceae > Streptomyces > Streptomyces sp. NPDC002640. Next base: position 161,464 of record NZ_JBSFVZ010000003.1, read on the forward strand.
CGCCGGCTCGACGTCCGCACCGGCGGCCCGCGGGCGGGACGCCGCGCGTACCAGGTGCCGTCCGCGCAGCACGTGGGCGGGATCGCGGTGGACGAGACCGGCCGGGCCAGCGCCGTGGTGGTGCGCGGCAGCCTGTACTGGCTCACCCACCGCGACGGACCGGCCCGCACCATCACCGACGTGCCGGGCGTGCGGGTGCGGCTGCCGGAGATGCTGGGCGGCAGCGGCCGGATCGCCTACGTCACCGACGCGGAGGGCGAGGACGCCGTCGAGATCGCCTACCTGCCGCGCGCCACCGGCGACCGCGCCCCGCACCGGCTGGCCTCCCAGCGGCTGGGCCGGGTGCTGGAGATGCACGCCGACCCGGACGGCAACCGCCTCGCGGTCGCCTCGCACGACGGGCGGCTGACGCTGATCACCGTCTCGGAGGACGCCGGCGCCGACACCGAGGCCTACGGCTCGGTCACCGAACTGGTCCGCTCCACCAACGGCCCGGTCCGCGACCTCGCCTTCTCCCCCGACGGCGCCTGGCTCACCTGGTCGCACCCGACGGTCGGGCGGACGCTCCGCCAGATCAAGCTGGCCCGGATCAAGGACGGCCTGGTCGTCGACGTCACCAACGGCCGCTTCGAGGACGAGAGCCCGGTCTTCACCAGCGACGGCCGCTACCTGGCCTTCCTCTCCTGGCGCGGCTTCGACCCGGTGTACGACGTGCACACCGGCGACCTCTCCTTCCCGCTGGGCTCCCGCCCGTACCTGGTGCCGCTGTCCTCCGCCACGCCGTCGCCGTTCGCCCTCTCCCCCGAGGGCCGCCCGGCGGCGGGCGGCCTGGAACTGGAGGGGGCGGACGAGCCGGGCGTGGTCTCCATCGAGACGGAGGGGCTGGAGAGCCGCGTGACACCGTTCCCGGTGGCCGCCTCCAAGTACTCCTCGCTCACCCCGGTGGCGGGCGGCGGCCTGGTCTGGCTGCGCTGGCCGATCTCCGGCGCCCTCGGCGAGACCTTCGCCAACCCGGACGACCCCAGCGACCGGCCGTCGCTGGAACACTTCACCATCGCCAAGGCGCGGCGGACCGAACTGGTCCGTCACCTGGAGTGGTTCGGCGTCAGCGGGGACGGCAGCCGGCTGGTGGTCGTCCAGGACGGCGAGCTGCGCGCGATGCCGGCCACCGAGCTCGGCGACTCGGACACCACCGTGTGGATCGACGCCCGGCGCATCTCGCACCGGGTCGACCCGGGCGCCGAGTGGCGGCAGGCCTTCGAGGAGGCCGGACGGCTCACCCGCGCCTACTTCTGGGACCCCGGCATGTGCGGCCTCGACTGGGACGCGGTGCTCGCCCAGTACCGGCCGCTGGTCGAACGGGTCACCACGCCCGACGAGTTCGCCGACCTGCTGCGCGAGGTCCTGGGCGAGCTGGGCACCTCGCACGCGTACGTCACCCCGGCCCGCCGCAACGAGGGCCCGCCGCACTACCAGCGCCGTCAGGGCCTGCTCGGCGCGGACCTGGTGCGCACGCCGGCGGGCTGGCAGGTCAGGCGGATCCTGCCGGGCGACTCCTCCGACTCCCGCGCCCGCTCGCCGCTGGCCGGCACCGGCATCCGCGAGGGCGCGGTGCTCACCCATGTCAACGGCCGCCCGGTCGAGGTCACCGCGGGCCCCTTCCCCCTGCTCGCGGGCACCGGCGACACCACCGTGGACCTCACCTTCGCGGCACCCGGCGGCGGACCCACCCGCCGGGTCGCGGTGCTGCCGCTGACCGACGAGCGGCCGCTGCGGTACCAGACCTGGGTGGCCGAGCGGCGGGAGATCGTGCGGGAGCTGAGCGAGGGCCGGTGCGGCTACCTGCACATCCCCGACATGGGCGGTTCCGGCTGGGCCCAGTTCAGCCGGGACGTCCGGATGGAGGTCTCACGGCCCGCCCTGATCGTCGACGTCCGGGGCAACGCGGGCGGCCACATCAGCGAACTCGTCGTGGAGCAGCTCACCCGCACCATCCTGGGCTGGGACGTCACCCGCCACGCGGACCCCGTCTCCTACGCCTCCAACGCGCCGCGCGGCCCGGTGGTCGCGGTCGCCGACGAGGCCACGTCCTCCGACGGCGACATGATCACGGCGGCGTTCAAGCTGCTGGAGCTGGGGCCGGTGGTGGGCCAGCGGACCTGGGGCGGCGTCGTCGGCATGACCGGCCGCCACCGGCTGGGCGACGGCACGGTCATCACCGTGCCGATGAACGCGGCGTGGTTCGACGCGTACGGGTGGTCGGTCGAGAACCACGGCGTCGAGCCCGACGTCGAGGCGCTGCGCACGCCGCTCGACTGGGCCGAGGGGCGCCTCACCGGCCTCGAGGAGGCCGTCCGCATCGCCCTCGACCTGCTCTCCGCCCACCCCGCCGCCGAACCCCCCACCCGAGCCACCGTCCCCGACCGCACCCGCCCTCCCCTCCCCCCACGCCCCTGACCCGACCGACGGCCCGGAGGCGTTGCGTCATGAACGCGAGGCGGCGCGGCGCGGGCAGGACGCGGGCGCGGGGGGACGCGGGCGCGGGGGGACGCGGGCGCGGGCAGGACGCGGGCGCGGGGGGGACGCGGACGCGGGGGGACGCGGGCGGGCGCGGCGCGGCCGGGACGCGGGCGGGCGCGGCGCGGGCGGGCGGGACGCGGGCGCGAGCGGGCGGGACGCGGGCGGGCGGGACGCGAGCGGGCGGGCGGGACGCGAGCGGGCGGGCGGGACGCGGGCGTCAGTCGTTGCGGAGGCGGCGGTCGAGGGCGAGGGAGAGTTCGGCCTGGACCACGCTGCGGGCCAGCGGCCGCAGGCGGTGCGCCTCCTCGGGCGGGGCATGCGCACCCACCAGCTCCGCGAAGAGATCCGCGATCGCGTCGGCGTGCTCCCGAACCCGCCGCCCCGCCTCCAGCACCGCCCCCAGCGGGATCCCCTCCCGCACCAGCGCCGACGACACGTCCAGCAGGTTCCGGCTGATGTGCACGAACTCCTCGCCGTCCACGGCGACATAGCCGAGCTCCATCGCGGCCACCAGGTTCTCCGGGGTCACCTCCCCCGCGAACCGCTCCGCCAGTTCCTCCGGCGAGAGCCGCACCGGGGTCTCCTCCGTGGGGGCCACCCCCAGCAACTCCCCCACGCCCCGCCCGTGTTCGAACGCCTCCGCCAGCTCGGCGATGCCGCTCAGCGTGTGCCCCCGCTCCAGCAGCGCGGCGATGGTCCGCAGCCGCGCCAGGTGGCGTTCGTCGTACCAGGCGATCCGCCCCTCCCGCCGGGGCGGGGCCAGCAGCCGGCGTTCGCGGTAGAAGCGCAGCGTGCGGGTGGTGATGCCGGCCAGCCGCGCCAGTTCCTCGGCGCGGTACTCCCGCCCGCCGCCGTCACCGCTGCCGCCGCGGTCGCCGCCGCCGTCACCGCGCGGGCCGTCGTCGTGTGCTGCCGCCGTCGCCGCCTCGTCCGTCACGCCGATCACCCTAGGCCGTACCGCCGGTAACTTTCCTCGCCCCGACCCCTACCCATCAGTACGCCCCTGCCCTACGCTCCGAACAGAACAGTGCCAGTGAACACTGGCAAGGTTCGAACGGCCCAGGCAACGACCAGACAGAGCGCGGGAGGCGGCGCAATGGCCGACTACGAGCACGAGCACGTACGGGTGGCGGTGATCGGAGCCGGTTTCGGCGGGCTCGGCGCCGCGGTCCGGCTACGCCGGGAGGGCATCACCGACTTCGTCGTGCTGGAACGCGCCTCCGCCATCGGCGGCACCTGGCGCGACAACAGCTACCCGGGGTGCGCCTGCGACGTGCCCTCGCACCTCTACTCGTTCTCCTTCGCCCCCAACCCGGACTGGCCGCGCGCCTTCTCCGGCCAGCAGCACATCCACGCCTACCTGGAGAACGTCGCCGACACCTTCGGGCTGCGGCCGCACATCCGCTTCGACTCCGAGGTCGAGCGGATGACCTGGGACAAGCAGGAACTGCGCTGGGTGATCGAGACGCAGGGCGGCACCCTCACCGCGGACGTCGTGGTCAACGCCACCGGCCCGCTCTCCGACCCCAAGCTGCCGGACGTCCCCGGCATCGACTCCTTCCCGGGGAAGGTCTTCCACTCCGCGCGGTGGGACCACGACTACGACCTGACCGGCAAGCGCGTCGCCATGGTCGGCACCGGCGCCTCGGCGATCCAGATCGTGCCCGCGATCCAGCCGAAGGTCGGCCGGCTCACCGTCCTGCAGCGCACGCCCCCGTGGGTGATGCCCCGCGCGGACCGCCCGATCGGCGGGCTGGAGCGCGGCATCCACCGCGCCGTGCCGCTCACCACCAAGATGCGCCGCGGCGTCCTGTGGGGCATCCGAGAGCTCCAGGTCCAGGCGTTCACCAAGCACCCCGACATGCTCGGCGTCGTCGAGAAGCTGGCGAAGGCCAACATGAACCGGGCGATCAAGGACCCGGCGCTGCGCCGCAAGCTGACCCCCGACTACCGGATCGGCTGCAAGCGCATCCTGCTCTCCAACGCCTACTACCCGGCGCTGGCGCAGCCGAATGTGGACGTGGTGGCGAGCGGCCTGGCCGAGATCAGGGGCTCCACCCTGGTGGCCTCCGACGGCACCGAGACCGAGGCCGACGCGATCGTCTTCGGCACCGGTTTCCACGTCACCGACATGCCGATCGCCGAGCGCGCGGTGGGCGCCGAGGGGCGGACCCTGGCGGAGACCTGGAAGGACGGCATGGCGGGCCTGCGCGGCACCACCACGGCCGGCTTCCCGAACTTCCTGCTGGTCATCGGCCCCAACACCGGCCTCGGCAACTCCTCGATGATCCTGATGATCGAGTCCCAGCTGAACTACCTCGCCGACTACATGCGGCAGCTGGACACCCTCGGCGGCCGGGCCGCGCTGGACGTGCGGCCCGCGGCGCAGGACGCCTGGACCGACCGGGTCCAGGAGCGGATGAAGCGGACCGTGTGGAACACCGGCGGCTGCACCAGCTGGTACCTGGACGCGAGCGGCCGCAACACCACCGTCTGGCCGGGCACCACCTCCGAGTTCCGCAGGGCCACCCGCCGGGTGGACCTGCTGGAGTACGACGTGATCCGCCCCGAGCCCGCCGCCGCCCAGGCCGGCCCGGACTCCGCCGCCGTGGAGGCCGCGGCATGAGCGGCCCGCGCACCGGCCAGGTCAACGGCCTCGGCCGCTACGAGCCCCCCGCGCCCACCCGCGAACTGACCGCCCTCTCCGCGGACGGCGCCCGCATCGCCGTCCAGGTCCACGGACCCGAGGACGCGCCCGCCGTGGTGCTGGCCCACGGCTGGACCTGCTCCGTCGCCTTCTGGGCGGCGCAGATCCGCGACCTGTCCGGCCGCTTCCGGGTCGTCGCCTACGACCAGCGCGGTCACGGCGCGAGCGCGCTGCACGCCCCCGTGGGCACCGAGCAGCTCGCCGACGACCTCGAGGCGGTCCTCGCCGCCACCCTCGCCCCCGGCGAGAAGGCGGTGGTCGCGGGCCACTCCATGGGCGGCATGACCGTCATGGCGGCCTCCGGACGCCCCGGCTTCCGGGAGCACGCCGCGGCCGTGCTGCTCTGCTCCACCGGCGCCTCCGTCCTCGTCCCCGAGTCGACGGTGGTCCCGATGCGGCGCGGCGCGGTCCGCACCTGGCTGACCGGGCAGATCCTGGGCTCCCCGCTGCCGATCGGCGGCCGCCCCACGGCGGTCAGCCGCAAGGTCCTCAAGTACGGGACCATGGGCGCCGGTTCGACGCCGCAGATGGTGGAAGCCTGCGCCCGCGTGGTGCACGCCTGCCCCACCAAGGCCCGCCACGCCTGGTCCCACGTCCTGTCCTCCCTCGAACTGACCGAGGGCGCACGACGGTTGGACGTCCCCACCGAGGTGATCGTGGGCACCGGGGACCGGCTGACACCGCCGGTGCACGCCCGTACCCTCGCCCAGGAACTGCCCCACTGCCTGGGCGTGACGGAACTCCCGGGCCTCGGCCACATGACCCCCGTCGAGGCGCCGGACCTGGTCACCGAACGCATCCGCGCACTGGCCGCCGCGTACCTCACGACCGGCGAAGACACGACCGGCGGGAAGCCCGAGCACACCGAGGAGAGCGCCGCATGAGCAAGGTCAACCTGGAAGGACGGGTCGCCGTCATCACCGGCGCCGCGCGCGGGGTCGGCGAACTGCTGGCCCGCAAGATGTCGGTGCGCGGCGTGAAGGTCGCGCTGGTGGGCCTGGAGCCGGAGCGGCTCAAGGAGGTCTCCTCGCGCCTGTACGCCGAGAGCGACTGGTGGCACGCCGACGTCACCGACCAGGACGCCATGAACCAGGTGGCGGCCGAGGTCAAGGAGCGGTTCGGCCGGGTGGACATCGTGATCGCCAACGCGGGCGTCGCCACCGGCGGCCCGCTGATGCACTCCGACCCGGCCGCCTGGCGCCGGGTCGTCGAGGTCAACCTGATCGGCTCGGCGGTCACCGCCCGGGCCTTCCTGCCCTCGCTGCTGGAGACCCGCGGCTACCTGCTGCAGATAGCCTCGCTCGCCGCCCTCACCCCGGCGCCGATGATGTCGGCCTACTGCGCCTCCAAGTCGGGCGTCGAGGCGTACGCGCACTGCCTGCGCGGCGAGGTCGGCCACAAGGGCGTGGCCGTGGGCGTCGGCTACCTGTCGTGGACCGACACCGACATGGTCCGCGGCGCCGACCAGGACGACGTGATGCGCGAGCTGCGCAAGCGGCTGCCGTGGCCGACCAACAAGACCTACCCGCTGGGCCCCGCCGTGGACCGGCTGGTGGACGGCATCGAGCGGCGCTCGGCGCACATCTACGCCCAGTGGTGGCTGCGCGGCATGCAGTCGATCCGGGGCGCGCTGCCCACCCTGATCGGCACGATCGGGCCGCGCGAGGTGCGCCGTTTCGACGACCGTCTGGACGAGGTCGGCACCGGCCTGGTGGGCGCCGGAGGCGCCGCCGACCAGCAGGAACGGGCGTCCGGCAACAGCGTGTGATGATCGAAATGCGTTGTGTGCACGGCCGTGTCACGCTGGTCGGGCCCCGATCCCCTCACCACTCTTGGGAGTGAACACACATGGGCATCAAGGACCAGTTCCAGGACAAGGCCGAGCGTCTCCAGCGGGAGGCCGAGCAGCGCATGGGCCAGAAGCGGGACGACATGGGCGACCGCTCGTCCCGCCGTTCCCCGGAGCGCGAGGACGACCGCTCGCGCCGCTCCTCGTCGGACGAGGACGTCTACGACGAGGACACGATCTGACGCGTCGCTCGCCCGGCCCCTGGCCTGGCCCGCACGGCACGCCGTGCACCGAGGGCGCCCCTCCCCGGAGGGGCGCCCTTCGGGCTGCTCAGAGGTCGTAGACCACCGTCACCGGCGCGTGGTCCGACCAGCGCTCGGCGTGCGTGGCGGCCCGCTCGACGCGGCCCGAGACGGCCCGGTCGGCGAGCCCCTTGGTCGCCGCGTGCAGGTCGATGCGCCACCCGGAGTCGTTGTCGAAGGCGCGGCCCCGGTAGGACCACCACGAGTACGGGCCCTCCATGTCCGGGTGCAGCGCGCGGATCACGTCGACGTAGCCGCCGTCGCCCGCGGACAGCACCCGCGTCAGCCACTGGCGCTCCTCGGGGAGGAAGCCGGCGTTCTTCCGGTTGGCCCGCCAGTTCCTGAGGTCCGCCTCCTCGTGGGCGATGTTCCAGTCCCCGCAGACCAGCACCTCCCGCCCGTCGGCCGCCGCGCGCTCCCGCAGGGCCTTCAGGTAGGGCAGGAAAGCATCCATGAACCGGTACTTCTCCTCCTGCCGCTCCGTGCCGACCTCGCCGGAGGGCAGGTAGAGGCTGGCGACCGTGACGCCGGGCAGGTCTGCCTCCACGTACCGCCCGCTGCCGTCGAACTCCGCCGACCCGAACCCGGTCCGCACGGCGTCCGGCTCGCGCCGGGTGTAGAGCGAGACCCCCGCCCGGCCCTTGGCGGCGGCCGGCGCGTGGACGACGTGCCAGCCCTCGGGCGCCCCGGCGGCCTGCGGAAGCTGCTCGGGCTCGGCCCGCACCTCCTGGAGGCACAGCACGTCGGCGGAGGTCTCCGCGAGCCACTCGACGAAGCCCTTCTTCGCGGCGGCACGGAGTCCATTGACATTGACGGAGGTCACGGTGAGCACCGGAGCACAATACCGGCACACTGGACGAGACCCGCCCACCCGTTCGCCCGGCCCCCGGCCCTCCCGCACGAAAGTACGATCCGTGTCCATGAACATCCGCAGCGTCCCCTTCGACCACCCCGACGCCGTGAAGCTGAACGACGAGGTCCAGGCCGAGTACCAGCGCCGCTACGGCGACGGCGGCGACGCCACCGTGCTCCGCCCCGACGACTTCCGCCCGCCGAACGGCCTCTTCCTGATCGCCTACGACGACCGCGACCGCCCGGTCGCCACCGGCGGCTGGCGCGCCCAGGACGAGAACGGCGAGGGCAACGACGACGGCGACGCGGAACTGAAGCGGATGTTCGTGATCGAGCAGTGCCGCGGCCTCGGCCTGGCCCGCCGCATCCTCGCGATGCTCGAGGAGGACGCCCGCGCCGCCGGCCGCACCCGCATGGTCCTGGAGACCGGCGACCAGCAGCCGGAGGCCGTCGCCCTCTACGCCTCCTCCGGCTACGACCGCTGCCGGAAGTTCGGCTACTACCGCTTCCACGAGAACAGCATCTGCATGGCCAAGCAGCTCTGAGCCCGGGCCCGAAGGCCGGCTAGGCCCCGATCCGCTGCCGGTCAGCGGATCGGGGCCTCTTCCGCGCCGGTACGACACCGCGCCGGAAACGACGAAGATCCCGTCCGATCGTGAGATCGGCGGGATCTTGTCGTGCAGTGGACCTGAGGGGATTTGAACCCCTGGCCCCCTCGATGCGAACGAGGTGCGCTACCGGACTGCGCCACAGGCCCTTGCAACGAGTGAAACTCTAGCATCCCCATCCGGGTGCTTGGCAATTTCGTCCCGGGGCGATACCCGCAGGCCGGACGCCACCTCCGGAGGCCACGCCTGGAGGCCACGCATTGAGGCCAGGTCTACTCGTTGGCCGCCCGCGGCCGGTCCCGGTCCGACTCCGCGTACTGGTCGAAGAGCGGGGTGCGTCCCCGGCCCCGGCCGCGGCGGGCGCCGGACCGGCCCCGGGACTCCGGCTGGGCCGGGGGCGGCGCGGCCGCCTCGGCGTGCCCCGCCGACTCCTCCGGCGCGGCGGGCCGCTCGTGCCGCTCCGGGTCGAGCGCGGCACGGGCCGAGCTCCACGCGTCGTCCGTGAGGTCGAGGTCGGAGGTCGCGCGGGGGGCCACCGGGGCGGTGACATAGGTCGGCAGCGGGACCGGCACCGGCTCCCAGCCGTCGGCCGGCCCCTCCTCCCGCTCCGGCTCACGCTGCTGGTCGACCCACTCGGCGTGGTCGGTCTGCTCGATCAGGGCCAGCCGGTCCGCGGCGAGGGAGGAGAGCGTGGCGGGACCCGGGTCGTGGCCCTCGTCCTCCCGCGGCGCCTCGCCCGGCCGGACGGCGGACCGCTCGACGCCGGGCCGGGGGGCCCGGGGGCCGATCCGTTCGGTGCGGCCGTCGGTGGCCGGTTCCGCGGAGGGGCGGGGACGGCGGCGGCCGCCGCGCTCCCGGTCCCGCTCACGCCCCCGCTCCCGGACGCGGCGCGCCGCCTCCTCGGCCTGACCGCGGTCCATGCGGTAGGCGAAGCGGCGGCGTTCCTGCGTGCGCAGGTAGGCGATGTAGACGCTGAGCAGCACGGCCGGTACGGCGGGCGCCCAGAGGAACGCCACTCCGCCGACCGCGGCGGCCACCGCGCCGACGGTGAAGACCATGAAGAGGACGGTGATGGTGCGGCGTCTGCGGGCCAGCACTCTGGTGCGCGCGACCCGCGCCCGCGCGACCTCCGCCTCCTCCCGCTCCGCGGCGACCCGTCCGGCCCGGTCGCCTCGGTCGGCCCGGTCGCCTCGCTCGCCCCGTTCCGCCCGCTCGCCCCGATCGACCCGCTCGCCCCGCTCGGGGCGGCCGGGTCGCCCGGCGTCCGTTCCGGCCGGCGGCTCGGCCGGCACGGGACGCCGGCGGGAGGCGGGGGGCTCCCCGCGGCGACGCTCCGGCCCGCCGGACCCGGGACCGTCCGGGGGTACGGCGAAGGCCCGGACGTCGACCGAGTCGGTCACGGCGTCCGGGTCGACCACGTCGGGCCCGGGCTCCGCCTCGTCGGCGGAGCGCGCGAGGTCCTTGGCGTAACGGCGCTCCATCCCCGCCCTTCCGGACAGCAGCCGGATGGCGGTGCTGAAGCGTTCCGTCGGACGGGCCTCGTTCAGCTCGTCCTGCCTACGGAGCCACATCGGCACCAAGTAGGCGGCCCAGGCCCCGACAATGACTGCGTAGATGAGGCCGCTGCTGCTCACAGTCACACGGTAGAGCGGTTCGGGTGAGGCCATCTGCCTATTCACCCGGTGTGTCGCACGATTCGGCTGATATTTCGAGCCTTTTACGCGACCGATGTGATCACAGGCCGCCGGAAGCGTGAATTCAGACGCCCAAACGTGATCACGTTGGACACAAATTCGAACACTTATTCAATTACCGGCGAGCGTCCTACCGTTCACCGGGTCCGGCCGCCCAACCTGGACAGACGCGTCATCATCCCTTCGGGGACCTCTTCCACGGTGAGCGCGTAGACCAGATGGTCGCGCCAGTCGCCGTCGATGTGGAGATAGCGCGGCCGCAGCCCTTCCTCGCGGAATCCGAGTTTCTCCACCACGCGCCGGCTCGGCCCGTTCTCCGGGCGAATGCAGACCTCCAGCCGGTGCAGTCCCACGGCCCGGAAGCTGTGGTCCGCGGCGAGCGCCACCGCCGTCGGCATCACCCCGCGGCCGGCCACCGCCTCGTCCACCCAGTACCCGATGTTCCCGGAGCACATGGAGCCCCAGGTGATGCTGCCCACCGTCAGCTGCCCGGCCAGCCGCCCCTGGTACTCGACGACCCAGGGCATCATCCGCCCGGCCCGCGCCTCGGAGCGCAGGTGGCGGACCATCTGCCGGAAGGTGGGCCGCTGGATGGCCGGGGCGCCCGGCAGCGGCGGCGGGATGGTGGCCTCCCAGCGGCGCAGCCACTCCCGGTTGCGCCGGTTGACCTCGCGCCAGTCGGCCTGGTCGCGCATCCGCATCGGGCGCAGCCGGACGTCTCCGTGCTCCAGGCTCACGGGCCGGACCAGGCCGTTCAGCTGGCACCCCCGGACGACGGGTGGTCACCGCCGCGGAGCTGGTCCACGGCGTGCGGGAGCAGGTCCTCCAGGACGGCGAGCCCGTCCTTCACCCCTCCGGTGGACCCGGGGAGGTTGACGATCAGGGTGGAGCCCGCGACACCGGCGATGCCCCGGGAGAGCGCGGCGGTGGGCACCTTCCCGCGGCCGTACGCGCGGATCGCCTCGGGGATGCCGGGGACCTCGTGGTCGACGACCCGGCGGGTGGCCTCGGGGGTGCGGTCGGTGGGCGAGACGCCGGTGCCGCCGGTGGTGAGGACCACGTCGTAGCCGGCCGCCACGGCGTCCCGCAGCGCGGCCTCCACCGGGTCGCCGTCGGGCACCACCACGGGGCCGTCCACGGCGAAGCCGAGCCGTTCCAGGCCGGCCGCCAGGAGCGGGCCGCCGCGGTCCTCGTAGACCCCGGCCGCGGCCCGGTTGGAGGCGGTGACGACCAGTCCCCTGCGGGCTTGGGCGAGTCCCCTGCGGGCGCGGGCGCCGGGTCCGCCGGCCGGTTCCGGAGCCGCCGTCACGCCCGCCTCCACTCGCCGGACTTGCCGCCGGTCTTCTCCTCGACGCGCACGTCGGTGATGACGGCGCCCTTGTCGACCGCCTTGACCATGTCGACCACGGTGAGCGCGGCGACGGTGACGGCGGTGAGCGCCTCCATCTCCACGCCCGTGCGGTCGGTGGTCCGCACGGTCGCGGTGATCTCCACCGCGTCGTCGGTGACCGCGAGGTCCAGCTTCACCCCGGAGAGGGCCAGGGGGTGGCAGAGCGGGATCAGTTCGGGGGTCTTCTTGGCCCCCATGATCCCGGCGATCCGCGCGGTGGCCAGGGCGTCGCCCTTGGGCACGCCCTCGCCGCGCAGCAGTTCCACCACCCGGGGGTGGACCAGGACACGGCCGCTCGCGCGGGCGGTGCGGGCGGTCACGTCCTTCCCGGAGACGTCGACCATGCGGGCGGCGCCCGCCTCGTCGATGTGGGTCAGTCGATCCTGCGTACCCATGCGGAAGGCGTCCTTCGTCGTTCAGGGCGGTCGGTCGTACGGGGCCGGGGTGCCGTGCCCCGCGTTCGGCGCTGCGCGCCACGGTACCGCCAGGACCGGCCCGTCAGCCGAGCAGGACCACCTCGACGTCCTCACCGGGCTCCACCGAGGTGACGTCCTCGGGCACCACGATCAGCGCGTCGGCCCGCGCGAGCGCGCCGACCAGGTGCGAGCTCGCCCCGCCGACCGGGGTGACCCGGTCGCCGTCGAGGCGTCCGCGCAGGAACTGGCGGCGGCCCGGCGGGGAGGAGAGCGCCCGGTCCGCGGTCAGGGCGGCGCGGACCCGCGGCCGGTGGAGCTGGTCCTCGGGCAGCCCCATCAGCGCGCGGATCACCGGCCGCACGAAGATCTCGAAGGAGACGAACGACGACACCGGGTTGCCCGGCAGCGTCAGCACCGGCGTGTGGTCCGGCCCGATCAGCCCGAAGCCCTGCGGCTTGCCGGGCTGCATGGCGACGCGGCGGAAGTCGACCCCCGGGGCGACCGGCTCGTCGTCGTCGCCGTCCACCGGCTCGGGCGCGGTGAGCGCCTCCTTGACCACGTCGTAGGCGCCCACGCTGACGCCTCCGCTGGTCACCAGCAGGTCGGCGCGGACCAGTTGGTCGTCGACGCTGGTGCGCAGCGTCTCCGCGTCGTCGGCGACCGCGCCCACCCGGTAGGCGATGGCGCCGGCCTCGCGGGCGGCGGCGGTGAGGGCGAAGCTGTTGGAGTCGTGGATCTGCCCGGCCTTCAGCGGCTCGCCGGGCGGCACGAGTTCGCTCCCGGTGGAGAGGACCACGACCCGCGGGCGCGGGTGGACCTTGGCCGTCGCCCGGCCCACGGAGGCGAGCAGGGCGAGCTGCGCCGGTCCCAGCACGGTGCCCGCGGTGAGGGCCCGGTCGCCGGCCTTCATGTCGCTGCCGGCCCGGCGGACGTGCGCCCCGGCCTCGGCGGGCCGGTGCACCCGGACCTGGCCGGAGGCGCCCTCGGGCGCCCGGCTGCGGGCACGCATGCCGGTGGCCGGCCCGGCCCCGAGACCCCCGTCGGTCCATTCGACGGGGACGACGGTCTCGGCACCGGGCGGCAGGGGCGCGCCGGTCATGATGCGGGCGGCCTGCCCCGGGCCCACCCGCAGCCCGGGCTCCTGGCCGGCCGCCACGTCCCCCACCACGTCGAGCACGGCGGGGAACTCCTCGCTCGCGCCCTCGACGTCCGCGACGCGGACCGCGTAGCCGTCCATCGAGCTGTTGTCGAACGGCGGCAGCGCGACCGGGACCGTCACGTCCTCGACGAGGACACACCCCTGGGCGTCGAGCAGTTGCAGCTCGATCGGCTCCAGGGGGCGGACGGTGGAGAGGATGTCCTCGAGGTGCTCCTCCACCGTCCACAGACGGTCCGCCTGCGCACGGTCCGCCTGTGCACGGTCCTGGTCCGGCGTGGTGCTGCGGGGCGCGGTGGTGCTCAAGTCCGTTACATCTCCTCGGCTACGAATCGGCGGAGCCAGGTCCGGAAGTCCGGTCCCAGGTCCTCACGTTCGCATGCCAGTCGGACAATCGCACGCAGATAGTCGCCACGGTCGCCGGTGTCATAGCGGCGGCCCTTGAAGACGACGCCGTGGACGGGGCCGGCGATGGACTCGTCGGCCGCCAGGTGCTGGAGGGCGTCGGTCAGCTGGATCTCTCCGCCGCGGCCGGGCTCGGTGCGGCGCAGCACGTCGAAGATGCCCGGGTCAAGCACGTACCGGCCGATGACGGCGTAGGCGGAGGGCGCGTCGGACGGGTCCGGCTTCTCGACCAGGCCGGTCACCCGGGTCACGTCGGCGTCCTTGGTGTACTCGACGGCGGCACAGCCGTAGAGGTGGATCTGGGCCGGGTCGACCTCCATCAGCGCGATGACGCTGCCGCCGTACTCCGCCTGCACGTCGATCATGCGGGCCAGCAGCGGGTCGCGCGGGTCGATGAGGTCGTCGCCGAGGAGCACGGCGAACGGCTCGTCACCGACGTGCGGGGCGGCGCAGAGCACGGCGTGGCCGAGGCCCCGGGGGTCGCCCTGGCGGACGTAGTGGATGGTGGCGAGGTCCGTGGGCTCCTGGACCCGGGCCAGCCGGTCGCTGTCGCCCTTGCGTTCGAGGGCGTTCTCCAGTTCGTAGTTGCGGTCGAAGTGGTCCTCGAGCGGGCGCTTGTTGCGGCCGGTGACCATCAGCACGTCCCGCAGGCTGGCCTGGACGGCCTCCTCGACGACGTACTGGATCGCCGGCTTGTCGACGACCGGGAGCATCTCCTTGGGCGTCGCCTTGGTGGCCGGAAGGAACCGCGTGCCGAGACCGGCCGCCGGGATGACAGCCTTACTGATCCGAGGATGTGCCTTCATCATGTTCGCAACCATATCCATTGAGTTGTACGGAATCGGGAGCTCCATTCGATTCCGCGTCATATGGCTGCATTCGGGGGGAAAACAGAACCGTTCGTGCGGCGGTGGAGCGTCGGGCCGGGCAGGAAGAGGTGGACAGTGGCGAACGACAGTGCCAAAGAAATGTTGCGCGCGGAGATCCTCCGGGCGAGGAGAAGGTTGCCGGAGGGCGAGCGCCGGGAGGCGGAACGCGCGCTGACCGCGCGGGCGCTGGAGCTGCCGGCGGTGGCGGGGGCGAAGGTGGTCGCCGCGTACGTCTCGGTGGGCTCCGAGCCGGGGACCCGGACGCTGCTGGACGCGTTGCGGGAACGGGGGGTGCGGGTGCTGCTGCCGGTGCTGCGGGAGGACGACGACCTCGACTGGGGCGTCTACGAGGGCCCGGGGTCGCTGGTGGAGGTCCCGCTGGGGGCGGGGCGGATGACGCTGCTGGAGCCGGGGGGCGCGCGGGCCGGGGTGGACGCGGTCCTCGACGCGGACGTGGTGCTGCTGCCCGGTCTCGCGGTGGACCGCCGCGGGATGCGGCTGGGCCGGGGCGGCGGTTCCTACGACCGGGTGCTCGCGCGGCTCGACGCGGCGGGGGCGGCTCCGGCGTTGGTGGTCCTCCTCCACGACACCGAACTCCGCGACACCGTCCCCACCGACCCCCACGACCGCCCCGTCACCACCGCCCTCACCCCCTCCGCCGTCCACCACTTCCCCTGACGCCCACCTGCTCGAGCGAAGCCGAGGGCCGCGAAGACCACGGGGCGGCTCCCTGGGAGGGAGCCGCCCCGTGGAGGCGAAGGAAGCGGGGGTTACGGCTTGAGGGTGAGCGTGTCCTTCGTGGCCCGCTCCACCGCGGCCTCGGAGAACGCCCAGTCGTACAGCTCCCCCTTCACCCACGCGTCCGTCTGATCCACGTAGTGCGAGCTGTACGCGTGACCCGACGCGCCGGTGAGGTTGATCCACTTCGACTTGTCGAGGTCGCCGAGGTTCACGACCATCCGCATGGACGGCACCCAGACCACCCCGTACCCGCCGGCCGCGTTCCACCCGGTCGCGTTGACGGTGGACTCGCCGCCGCCCAGCTCCCAGGGCCCGCGGTTGAGCATGTGCTGCAGGAAGCCGGGACCGGCCGTGCCCATGGTCTGGTTCTTGAGGTACAGCGTGTGCAGCCGGCCCCAGCTCCAGGTGTCCATGTTCTTGCCGAGCTTGGCGGTCAGCTCCCAGCGCGCGTCGATCATCGCCCGCCGCAGCAGCTCGTCGCGGTTGTCCGCCGAGGGCCGCCCGCTGGCCGTCTCGCCGGTGGTCCACCACGCGCTGTCCGGCTCGTCCAGCAGCTCGCGCACGACCTCGAACCACCGGTCGCCGCCGTCCGGCTGCGCCTGCGTGGCGCTGCGCTGCCCGCACTCGCGGACCTTGCCGGCCTCCTCCGCGGGCCCGGTGGTGTTCACCGGCTCCACCCACAGGCACTGGCCCTCGACCCGCAGCTCCTTCGGCAGCTTGTTGCCGAACGCCAGCCGCAGCAGGTTCCGCCACACCGCGTTGAAGTACGCGGCCGCCGCCGAGTCCGGCGTCTGGGTGCGGTCCCAGTGCTCCAGCAGTTCCTGCGCGTCGCGGACGTCCTCGTCCTCGGGGTCGATCTTCAGCAGCTCGGGCACCAGCAGCTTGGCGATCTCGCTGCTGCTGTCCATCTGCATCTCGCGCATGTCCTCGGTCGAGATCTTCCCGCCGCCCTCGGTCTTCGCCTTGATCAGGTCGTTGATCCGCTGGCTGCGCGCGCCGTAGGACCAGTCGCCGGTGAGCAGGTACGGGTACTTCTCCTCGTCGACGACGGCCTGGTTGGCGGTGACGATGTAGCCGCGCTCCGGGTTGTACTCGTAGGGCAGCTCGTCCTGGTCGATCCAGCCGGTCCAGCGGGAGCCGGAGTCCCAGCCGGGCGCCGGCAGCGAGCCGTCGTGGCCCTCGGCGCGGACCGGGATGCGGCCCGGCAGCTGGTAGCCGATGTTCTTGCGGTCCGCGTAGACCAGGTTCTGCGAGGGCACCTCGAACAGCGCGGCGGCGGCCCGGAAGTCCTCCCAGTTCCCCGCGGTGTTCATCGCGAAGACGGCGTCCATGGTGCGGCCCGCGTCGAGCGCGGTCCACCGCAGCGAGACGCCGTAGCCGTCGCCCCGGTCCGGTGAACCGGAGCCGACGCCGGCCTTCTTGCCGACCTGGACCAGCTCGTCGTCGCGGTCGGAGAGCAGCGGCCCGTTGTTGGTCTCCCGGACGACGATCTTCTTGTCGGATCCGCCGGCGACCTTGATGGTCTCCTCGCGGGTCCGGAACGGGACCGTCTTGCCGTCGTACTGGTAGCCCTCGGGGCTGACCTTCTGCAGGTACAGGTCGCTGACGTCGACGCCGGAGTTGGTGAAGCCCCAGGCGATCTCCTGGTTGTGGCCGATGATCACACCGGGCATGCCGGAGAAGGTGTACCCGGAGACGTCGTACCGGCAGTTCTCGGAGACGGTGCGGCAGTGCAGGCCCATCTGGTACCAGACCGAGGGCAGCGCGGGCGACAGGTGCGGGTCGTTGGCCAGCAGGGGAGCGCCGCCCACCGTGTGCTCGCCGGAGATCACCCAGGAGTTGGACCCGATGCCGTTGCCGTTGACGCCGACCGCGGTGGGCAGCTTCTCCAGCGCGCCGTAGAGCCCGGCGAGCTGCGACTGCAGCCCGGCCGCGTCCTCGGCCGCGACGCCCGGCAGGCCGGCCGCCGCGCCGCCCTGCGCGCCCTCGGCCGCCGTGGCGCCCTGGTCCCAGGTGCCGGTCGCCTCGGAGTAGGCGCCCTCCTGCACGATCGGCTTGTTCCGCTCGAACGGGTAGCCCGGGTACAGGTCGGCGATCTGCTCCGCGTCGAGGCGGCTGGTGAGCAGCGAACGGTCGATCTCGTCCTGCATGTTGCCGCGCAGGTCCCAGGCCATCGCCTTCAGCCAGGCCACCGAGTCGACCGGGGTCCACGGCTCGGGCGTGTAGTCGCCGGTGAGCGCCAGCGCCGCGTACTCGAGGGAGAGTTCGTCGGCGGCCTTGCCGTCCAGGTAGGCGTTGACACCCTTGGTGTACGCCTGGAGGTACTTCTTGGTGGAGGCCGACAGCTTCTTGTCGTACTCCTGCTGCGCGACGCGGCGCCAGCCGAGGGTGCGCAGGAACTCGTCGGTGGAGACCTGGCTCGCGCCGAACATCTCGGACAGGCGGCCCGCGGTCAGGTGGCGGCGGACGTCCATCTCGTAGAAGCGGTCCTGCGCCTGGACGAAGCCCTGCGCCATGAACAGGTCTTCCTCGGAGTCGGCGTACACGTGCGGCACACCCTGGCCGTCGCGCCGCACCTCCACCGGGCCGGACAGGCCCTTGAGGGTCAGCGCACCGCTGGTCTGCGGGAACGAGGCACGGACGGTGCTGACCGTCCAGTACCCGCCGTAGACCAGGCCGCCTATGAGCGCCAGGACGAGGAGCAGGACCAGGAGTCGGGCTTTGCGCCCCTTCTTCCTGCCGGACCTGCCGGACTGCTGACCGGAAGAGGCGGTGGTGTTGGGGGGCATCGCTGTCCTTGCTGTCCTCACGCGAGCGGCGGGGCGGGCGGTGGTCAGTTCTGGGCGCGGCGACGGAGGCCCGTCGTCGCGCTGGAGCAACGATAGGCGCACGGGGCGCGGCGGCTTGACGCGGCGTCTGTGAACCCGTGGCATCGGGCGAGCGGGGTGTCCGCTTCGTCCCGGTGCGATCCCCGGCCGGGGCGTCCGCGGGGCACCGGAAGTGAAGAACCGCGTCAAGAAAGCGTCAAGAGTTAGGTAAGGTAACGAAAGACTTACCGCTGGGCGTACCGCTGGATGCGTTCGCCGCTCGACGCACGCACCGCTCGACGCACCCGTTCGCGCACCTGCGCGCACACCCCGGCTTCGCACGCACGCCTCGCTGCACGCCTCGTCCGCACGCACGCCTCGGAGGGAAGGGAAGGCCGCCACTGACTGTCGACCACCTCAACCAGCTTCTGCTCGGCGCCTCACTCGTCCTCCTGGTGGCGGTGGCCGCCGTGCGCGTGTCCTCGCGCAGCGGACTCCCCAGCCTGCTGATCTACCTCGGCATCGGCATCGCGCTGGGTTCCGACGGCATCGCGGGCATCGAGTTCGACAACGCCGCGCTGACCCAGGTCATCGGCTACGCCGCCCTGGTCGTGATCCTCGCCGAGGGCGGACTCGGCACCAAGTGGGGCCAGATCAAACCGGTGCTGCCGTCCGCCGCCGTTCTCGCCTCGCTCGGCGTGGCCATCAGCGTCGCGGTGACCGCCGCGGCCGCCCACTACCTGGCGGGACTGGAGTGGCGACAGGCACTGATCGTGGGCGCGGTGGTCTCCTCGACCGACGCGGCGGCGGTCTTCTCGGTGCTGCGCCGCATACCGCTGCCGTCCCGCATCACCGGCACCCTGGAGGCCGAGTCCGGCTTCAACGACGCCCCGGTGGTCATCCTGGTCGTCTCCTTCTCCACAGCCGGACCGGTGGAGCACTGGTACCTGCTGCTCGCCGAGATGGCGATGGAGCTGGCGATCGGCGCGGCCGTCGGCCTCGCGGTGGGCTGGCTGGGCGCCTGGGGGCTGCGCCGGGTCGCGCTGCCCGCCTCCGGTCTCTACCCGATCGCCGTGATGGCGATGGCGGTGACCGCCTACGCGGCGGGCGCGATGGCGCACGGCAGCGGATTCCTCGCCGTCTACCTGGCCTCGATGGTGCTGGGCAACGCCCGGCTGCCGCACCATCCGGCCACCCGCGGCTTCGCGGACGGGCTCGGCTGGATCGCGCAGATCGGCATGTTCGTGCTGCTCGGACTCCTGGTCAACCCGCGTGAGCTGGGCGACGACATCCTGCCCGCACTGGTCATCGGCCTGGTCCTCACCATGGTGGCCCGGCCGCTGAGCGTCTTCGCCTGCCTGTCGCCGTTCCGGGTGCCCTGGCGGCAGCAGACGCTGATGTCCTGGGCCGGGCTGCGGGGCGCGGTACCCATCATCCTGGCCACCATCCCGATGGTGGGCGGGGTCGAGGGCAGCCGGCGGATCTTCAACATCGTCTTCGTGCTGGTCGTGGTCTACACGCTGATCCAGGGCCCGACACTGCCCTGGCTGGCCCGCAAGTTGCGGCTGGGCGACGACAACGAGGCCGCCGACCTGGGCATCGAGTCGGCGCCGCTGGAGCGGCTGCGCGGGCATCTGCTGTCGCTGACCGTGGACAAGGACTCCCGCATGCACGGCGTCGAGGTGAGCGAGCTCCGGCTGCCGGAGGGCGCCTCGGTGACCCTGGTGGTCCGGGGCGGCGACTCCTTCGTCCCGTCGCCGACCACGGTGCTGCAGCGGGGGGACGAGCTGCTGGTGGTCGCCACCGACCGGGTCCAGGACGCCGCCGAGCGACGGCTGCGGGCGGTCGCCCGGGGCGGCAAGCTGGCGGGATGGCTGGGGACGTCCGGGGCCGCGCGGTGAGGATCCTCGCGGCCCGCCTGGACGGGCGGTGCGGTTCGGGCGTCGCCCGGGCGGCGTCCGCGCGGCGTCCGCGCGGCGTCCGCGCGGCGTCCGGGCGGCGTCCGGTGGCAGTGGTTTCGGTCACCGGACGGGGTGCGGCAGTGGACTGACGGCCAGGAATGCGTCAAGATGGATCGTCGTTAGCACTCATCGAGTGAGAGTGCCAGGAGGAAGACAGTGCCGACGTACCAGTACCAGTGCACCGAGTGCGGCGAGGGCCTCGAGGCGGTGCAGAAGTTCACCGACGATGCCCTGACCGAGTGCCCCAACTGCCAGGGCCGCCTGAAGAAGGTGTTCTCGGCCGTCGGCATCGTCTTCAAGGGCTCCGGCTTCTACCGCAACGACAGCCGCGGCTCGTCGTCCAGCAGCTCGCCGGCTGCGAAGTCCGGCGCCTCGTCCTCGAGCTCCACCAGCTCCTCGAGCTCGAGCTCGTCGACCTCTTCGACGTCCACCGCGTCGTCGACGTCCACGGCCTCCGCCTCCACGGCCTCGTCGAGCAGCAGCTCGGCCGCCTGACGCACGCCGTTCCGGGCCCCGCGCGCCCTCGCTCCGTCGAGGCCGCGCGGGGCCTTCGGCTTGTCGGGGGTACGGCGGGGCGGGCGCGGGGCGGGGCGGGTGTTCGTGGACGCGGGGGGGCCTGTGCGCGGCGGGCGGCTGCGCGGGGGTGGAAGCCTGTGCGCGGCGGGCGGCTGTGCGGGGCGGCGGTGGGCTTCCGAGGCCGGGGCAGGGGCAGGGCAGGGGTTTCGGGCCTGTTCCCCGGTCGTGGCCGAGGGCCTAGGGTGCGGGCCATGGTGAACACGGTGAGTGCCGAGATAGGCGTGATCGGCGGGTCCGGCTTCTACTCGTTCCTCGAGGACGTGACCAAGGTCGCGGTGGAGACGCCCTACGGGCCGCCCAGTGACTCCCTGTTCGTCGGCGAGGTCGCCGGCCGCCGGGTGGCCTTCCTCCCCCGGCACGGCCGCGGGCACCACCTGCCGCCGCACCGGATCAACTACCGCGCCAACCTCTGGGCGCTGCGGTCCCTGGGCGTCCGGCAGGTCCTCGGCCCCTGCGCGGTGGGCGGGCTGCGCCCGGAGTACGGTCCCGGCACGCTGCTCGTCCCCGACCAGATCGTCGACCGCACCAAAGCACGCGCCGACACCTACTTCGACGGCCTTCCGCTGCCCGACGGCACGATCCCGCACGTCGTCCACGTCTCGCTGGCCGACCCCTACTGCCCCGCCGGACGCGCGCTGGCGCTGAAGGCCGCGCGCGGACGTGAGTGGGAGGCGGTGGACGGCGGCACGCTCGTGGTGGTCGAGGGGCCCCGCTTCTCCTCCCGCGCCGAGTCCCGCTGGCACGCCGCCCAGGGGTGGTCGGTGGTCGGCATGACGGGGCATCCGGAGGCGGCGCTCGCCCGTGAACTGGAGCTCTGCTACACCTCGCTGACCCTGGTCACGGACCTGGACGCGGGCGCGGAGACCGGCGAGGGCGTCTCGCACGAGGAGGTGCTGCGGGTGTTCGGGGCCAACGTGGACCGGCTGCGGGACCTCCTCTTCGACGTGGTGGCGGCGCTTCCGGCGACGGACGGGCGGACCTGCCTCTGCGCCCGGGCGCTGGGCGGCGCGGACCCGGGGTTCGCGCTGCCGTAACCCTCCCGGGTGACCTGTGGACAACGGTGGCGAAAGGCCGTCCACAGGCTTCGGCAGGCCTTGACGACAGCGGTCAGGCTGGGGCCATGAACGAGTACTTCGGCCCCGTCGGCGGGGCGTCTCCGTCCATGTCCACCCGTCCTCCGCTCCCTTCCGGCACCGGTTCCCTCCCCGCGGCCCCGCGGTGGTACGGGCCGGGTGGTGTGCCCGCGCCCGGGAGCGTCCCGCCGTTCGCCCCGCTGCGCGTGACCGGTGGCCGGTTCGGCGCGGGCCGGCCGGCCAGGGCCTGGCCCCGGGTGGCGGCCGCCGTGCTCACGGCGGCGGTGGTGACCGCCCTGGCCCCCGGCCCCACGGCTCCGGCCTCCCCGACCGCCTCTCCCGCCTCGCACGCGCGGCCGGGGGGCGTTCCGCCGCCGGCCGGGCCGCCCCGGGTGCGGGCGCCGGTCCGGCTCGCCGATCCGGCCGTCGCGGGCCTGCTGCGTGCCGGGGACCTGGTCGACGTGATCGCCGCGGGACCTCAGGGGCGTCCTCGGGTGCTGGCGCGGGAGGCGCGGGTCGCCCTGACCCCTCGCTCAGGGGGCGTGGACACGGCGGGTGGGGCGCTCGTGGTGCTCTCCGTGCCCCGGCCCACCGCGGTGCGCCTGCTGGGCACGGCGCCCGAGGACCGGCTCGCGGTGGCGCTCAGGGGCGGGCCGTGAGCGGGCGGCGGTCAGAGGTGGTGCGGCGGCTTCTCGTCGAGGAAGCGGCGGAGGTCGGCGGCGGCGTCCTCGCCGCGGGGGCGCTCGCCCCAGCCGCGGTCGGTGTCGTCCGAGCTCTGCCGGTCCAGCGGGTCGTCGAAGACCAGCGCGGCCTTCGGCGCGCGCGGCTCGGCCCGGTCGGCACGGTCGGTGCCGTCGGTGTCGTCGGTGCCAGCGGTGCCGTCGGTGCCAGCGGTGCCGTCGGTGCCAGCGGTGCCGTCGGCGTCCCGGCCGGCGTCGGCGCCCCGGCTGTCTTCGCGGTCCCGGCTGCTGTCGCGAGGTTCGGAGGGCGCGCCGTCGGAGGAGGAACTCATCCGTCCAGACTACGACCGGCGTGCGCCCCCGGCGGCAGGCAACCCGGACACCCGCTCCCGCGTCTCTACAACCGTACGTTTTCTCGGTTCCCGGACATGATGTCCGACGGAGGGGCTACGGTATGCACCCACAAGGTGACAAGCAGCGACGCTGGGAGCACCCTTGAGCGTTCCGTACGAGACGGCGGCGTATCCGGAGGAGCATCTGGAACGGCTCCTCGGCCGCGCCCTGAACTCCTTCGAACTGCCGGACGAGGTCCTGACCCGGCTGTGCTCCGCGCTGGCGTACGACGGCTCGCTGCAGTCCGCGCACCACAGCGCCGGCCTCTACCGGGAGACCCACCGCCACACCTGGCTGCTCGGCGACGGCTCGGCACTGACCCTGTGGGAGCTGGTCCACAACACGGCCCCGGGAGGCCTGCGGCACGAGGTCTACGCGGACGAGGAGGAGCTCTCCACGGCCGTGGCCCGGCTGCCGCTGCCCGCCGACGAGCCGGTCCTGGCACCGCTGGACACGCTGCGGCTGCCGCCGTTGCGGCTGCCTCCGGCGGAGGCCTTCGACCCGCCGTACGCGCCGGACGACTCGGCGGACCACCTGCGTCGGCTGATGCGGCGCGCGGAGAACCCGGACCGGCCCGGGCCCGAGGTGACCTCCGCGCTGCGCACGGCCTACGCGCACGAGATCTCCCAGGCCTTCGGCCCGCCCTGCCGGACGGGCACCGGGCTGTGCCTGTCCCTCTACGAGCACGCCTTCCTGCTTCCGGGCGGACGGCGGGCCTCCCTGTGGGAGGTCGAGCACACGGCGACGCCGGACGGGCGCCACATGTGCGAGGTCTACCCGACGGAGACCGCGGCGCGGGCGGCCATGGAGCGGCGCGTCGGCCCGTAGCGTTCCGGGCACGTGTCGGGCTCGGCGTTCCGGGACCGGCGTTCCGGCGCGGGGACCGCCGTTCAGAGCCGTTTCTCGAACCAGGCCACGTCCCAGTAGCGGCCGAACTTCCGGCCCACCTCACGGAAGACCCCGACCGGCTCGAAGCCGAACCGGCGGTGCAGCCTCTCGGAAGGCTCGTTCGGCGGCACGATGCCCGCGTAGGCCCGGTGCACGTCCTCCGCGGCCAGCGCCTCGAACAGCGCCCCGTACAGCAGCGCGCCCACGCCGCGCCCGGTCGCGCCGGGCGCCAGGTACACCGTGCACTCGACCGAGCTCAGGTACGCCGGCTTCGGACGGAACCGGCCGGAGGTGGCGTAGCCGAGCAGTTCCCCGGTCCCGCCGTCCTCCGCCACCATCAGGCGGTGCGGGCCCCGCAGGGAATACGCGGCGAGCCAGGAACGTCGTTGCTCGGGCGTGAAGGGCAACGTGTCGAAGGTGTAAGGCGTCTCACACACATAGTGGTTGTAGATGTCGGTGAGGCCCCCGAGGTCTCCGTCGTCACCGGCTCTGACCTGCGCTTCGCCACGCACCGTGCCCCTCCGCCTCCAGGTTGCAGGCGGGCAGGGTACTGCATCTCCCGCCGAAGAGACGGACCGGCGGGAATTCTGTCCCGATTCCGGTCGTTGTATCCCACGGATGCCGGGCACCCGGTGACAGTGAGGCTCACAGCTTCAGTGTCGCGCCGAGCCCGCCGGGGGTGGTCGACGACCACCCGGGAGGCCGGCGTCCATCAGTACGAAACCGCCCGCCCACCATCGTTAGGGAGCACACGCATGGCAACCCGTGCCGTCGCCCGTCGCAAGTCCGCCACCTCCGGCGGGACGTCCGACGCGGCACGCAGCGTTCGCGCCCATGGCGGCGAGATCGCGGACCGCGACCTGGTCGGCATGTACCTGGACGAGATCGCGCGTACGCCGCTGCTCGACGCCGCCAAGGAGGTCGAGCTGTCCGAGACGATCGAGGCAGGCGTCTACGCCCAGCAGATCCTCGACGGCGATGCGGAGTCCAAGGTCGACGCCGACCGCGAGGAGCTCGAGCTCCTGGTGGAGGCGGGTGAGCGGGCCAAGGACGTCTTCATCCGGTCCAACCTGCGTCTGGTGGTGGCGGTCGCCCGCCGGTACCCGCGCAGCGGGCTGCCGCTGCTGGACCTGATCCAGGAGGGCAACGCCGGCCTGGTCCGCGCGGTGGAGAAGTTCGACTACCGCAAGGGCTTCAAGTTCTCCACCTACGCGACCTGGTGGATCCGGCAGGCCATCACCCGTTCCATAGCCGACCAGTCGCGCACGATCCGTCTGCCCGTCCACCTGGTGGAGGAGCTGGGCCGGATCCGCCGCGTGCAGCGTGAGTTCAACCGCGAGAACGGCCGGGAGCCGGAGCCCGCCGAGATCGCCAAGGAGCTGGGCGCCACCCCCGAGCGGATCACGGACGTGCTGGACTGGGCGCGCGACCCGGTCTCGCTGAACATGTCGGTGGACGACGAGGGCGAGACCCAGTTCGGCGACCTGCTCGAGGACACCTCCGCGGTGTCGCCGGAGCAGTCGGTGCTGACCCTGCTGCGCAGCGAGGAGCTCGACGAGCTGATCAACCACCTCGACCAGCGCACGGCCTCGATCATCAAGATGCGCTACGGCATCGAGGACGGCCGGGAGCGTACGCTGACAGAGGTGGGCAAGGAGCACGGCCTCACCCGTGAGCGGATCCGGCAGATCGAGAAGCACGCGCTGCTGGAACTGAAGAAGCTGGCCCGGGACACCGGGTTCGACGCCGCGGCCTGACGGTCTCGACGTAACGGCGGAAAACGGTCCCTCGCGGGCGGCGTACCCCAGGCCAACGCGGGCACAACAATGGGGCCGGCCCCTACAGGCCGCCCCTCCAGAACCGGGCCCCGGTGCACTCCCCCCGGCACCGGGTCCCGCCAGCCGGGCCTCGGCGTCCTCTCCCCCCCTGGACGCTCGGGGCCCGGCCCTTTTTCCACGCACGCCACGGCCCCGGGGCTATACGCCATCAGCCTCCGGGGGCTGCGAGCTGCCGGGGCCTACACGCCGCCGGGACCCCGCCCGCCCGATGCACGCGCGCCCCTCGCTCACACCCACCGCCCCGCCTCCGCACGGCCCGGCACACGCCGCACCGCCCGGCACCCGCGGCTCCGCACGCATCCCCCGCCCCGCCTCCGCACCGCCCGGCACCGGCGGCCCGCGCGTCCCCGGACGCATCCCCCGCCCCGCCTCCGCACCGCCCGGCACCGGCGGCCCGCGCGTCCCCGGACGCATCCCCCGCCCCGCCTCCGCACCGCCCGGCACCGGC